>CAZVEV010000066.1:0-23082 GCA_964625865.1 uncultured Planctomycetaceae bacterium
CTCTCGCCCGCGGCCCGCTTGTCAATGGCCGCACGGGGACACTCTAGCTCTTGGACTATGGCTTGAGCAAGGGGGCGATCTCGGCGGCGACCTCGTCGGCAAATGGACGGTAGCAGGTGGGACACCGTTCCTTGAGCTCCTCGGGCCGTGCCGACTTGGCGAGATCTTCGTACGCCGATGCTTGGTCGAGGTGCTGTTCGTTACAGTGGTCCTCAATGTAGCGTTTCAGAGTCCGGGCGTTCGGACGCTCTTCGGGATCTCCGCTGAAGGGATTCCCTGCCTCGGCGCCGAAGACGCCCTCTCTCGCCTGACGGTCCGCCAGAAGCCATGTTTCAATGCATCGACACGCCGCACCGATCGCGCAGGCAGGTGTGTCGTTGGCGACCCCGTTGCGATATGCCCGGCGCCCCTCCCGCATGCGCTCGGCTCGATCGGGCTGGCTCTTGCTCTCACGGTCAATGACGGCAACAACACCATCGAGGCCCTGCGTATCGGCGAGGAACAGGACCCTTCTGATCTTCTCGGCATCCCTGTTTCGCAGTCGGCTCGTGCGTTGCCCGGGTGCGGAGATGTGTATGATCATGTCGAAGTGCATGACCCGCGGTATCTCGTATCCGCGCTCGCCGTTGGGGAACAGCCGCCCCTGTGCGGGAGCAAGCAGTTGATCGAGCATATGCGGGATAGCCGCACCTCGAAGGTCGGGCCCGTCCGGTTGCTGACGCCCCACTTCCGTCGGTCCGGCGCCGACGAGCAGGAACTTCGGCCGACGGTCACTTGCTGCCCCCCGTGCACTCATCGGGTGCCCTTTGCTTTCGGGTCGGCTGGCGCGGACATCGCGCTTTCGTCCAGGAGCATGCTCCACAACTCGCCGATCCCGATGCCCTGCTTGCGGGCCTTGGCCAGCAGTTCCTTCTTCGGGGGACGGATAACGGTGCGCCCGTCCTTCTCGCTGCGCCAGACCAACCGGAGTTCCTCTTCCGCATTCCCGCCCGATTCCTCGGAAAGCAGGTATTGGAGAAGGAACGGAGAATGCGTCGTGATGATCACCTGCGTCCCTCTCGCCGCCACGTCGCGCAGGCGCATAACCGCCTCCTGGAGCATCCCCGGGTGCATGCCATTCTCTGGCTCCTCGAAACCGATGATACCGGGCCGACCTGCCTGGTACTTCAGCGTCGTCAGCGCCAGGAGACGAAGGAATCCGTCGCTGACCTGACTAGGTTGATACCGCACACGCCGCTTGCGTTTGTCGGTCGTCTGCTCAAGGAAACTCAGCGCAAATCGCCTCTCGCCGAGGCGCCTGAACTCCATCGCGTCCAGCCATGGGTATGACCGCCGGACCTCGGCAATGAGCCTCTGGAACTCTTCCGGGCGCTTGTCCCGGATGTCGTGCAGGACGGAGGGGAGATTCTGCCCCCGCTCGGCCAGAACTGCCGCGTTACCCGCGCTGGCTTGCCGCAGGAACTCCGGACCCCAGATCTCATAGTGCATGAAACTCGCCAACTCATTGGCGATGGCGCTTAGAACAGGGAATTCCTCGGCACGTTCGGCGACATCCAAGAGAATGGAATGCGGAAGCGAGACGTTCTTGTAGCTGATCAGGTGACCGTTCTCTCGAGCGACCATGATGGCTCTACCCGAGCGTCCAGAGAAGAACCTGCCATGCTCTATCGCGTCATCTAAAGAGCGTCCAAGGAACTCCCCTGGCAGACAGAATTCTGACTTCACATGAACATGCCGCCGTTTGGCCAAGATGATGCTCATGTCCGCTGTCACGGAGAGGCTGGCGTCTGTCGGATCTGGAATCGTCGTCCGGACGAACAGGTCCATCTTCGAACTTGATGCCCTCAGGTGGACGAGTTCGCCGTAGCTGAGTTCGTGGTCTTCAAGTGCATCGTTGATGGAGCGGTACCGTACCAACCAACTGAGCATCTGCAGGGCTTGGAGGAAGCTGGACTTGCCCGCACCATTCTTGCCTACGAGCACCGTGAATGGGCCAAGCTCCACGGTGACGTCATGCAAGCTCTTGAAGTTCTGGATCGTTATGTAGTTGATCACGCTTCGCCCTTCCGCGACAGGGGGGAGGATAGCAGGATTCCCGCGAGAGGGCAAGACTTGTCGTGGAAGATGGAGGCGCCTACGGTCCACGGGTGAATCGGCCCGTCTTTCCGCCGTCAAACGCGACTTATGCCGGAAAAACAGCGTGTTTTGGTCGAGTTAGGGGTGGCGGCGGGGTTGGGAATCTGGGATAATGGGGTGACTGAATTTGACACAGATTTCTGACAGGCTCCACAGGACCGCGGCGAAGGGATTTTTTCGTTACTGATCCGTTGCGTGTCGGTGGCTGGAAAGAGGCAAGACGTGGCGAAAAAGACCGCCGACGGAACGGATAAGACGACGGAAAAGCGATACGACGAGAGCATGATCAAGGTGCTTCGCGGCATGCAGGCCGTTCGGAAGCGCCCGGGGATGTATATCGGCGATACCACCACGCGCGGGCTGCACCACCTGGTGTGGGAGATCGTGGACAACGCCATCGACGAAGCGATGGCCGGTCGATGCAACAACATCTCCGTGACGGTCCATCCCGACGATTCGGTCACGATTACCGACGACGGGGTGGGCATTCCGGTGGGCATTCACCCGACCGAGGGCATCTCGACGCTCGAGGTCGTCTTTTGCCAACTGCACGCCGGCGGAAAGTTCGACCACGGGGCCTACAAGGTCTCCGGCGGACTGCACGGCGTGGGCGCGTCGGTGGTCAACGCCCTGAGCGAATGGTTGGCCGTCGAGGTCTGCCGCGACGGCGAGGTCTGGCGGATGGAGTTCGAGCGCGGCGTCAGGACGGCTGAACTCAAGAAGATCGGCCAGCGCAAGCGGTCCGGCACGCGGGTGATGTTCCGCGCCGACCCCGAGATGTTCCCCGACATCTCCTTCCGCTACGAGGTGCTGGCCAACCGTCTGCGCGAGCTGGCCTACCTCAACGAGGGCGTCTGCATCAAGCTCAAGGACGAACGCAAGGACAAGGAAGCGGCCTTCCAGTACAAGAAGGGCCTCCAGGCGTTTGTGGCGCACCTGAACGAAAGCCGCACCGCGCTGCACCGCCCCATCGTCATCCACAAGGAAGACCCCGAAACACTCCTGATGGTCGACATCGTCGTCCAGTACACCGACGCCTACAGCGAGACGGCGTTCTCGTTTGCCAACAACATCAACACGATCGAGGGCGGCACGCACCTGTCGGGCTTCAAGAGCGCCCTGACGCGGACGCTGAACGTCTACAGCCGCAAGACCGTCAAGACCGGCGGGAAGAACGGCGCCAAAGGCAAAGGCAAGGGCAACTCGACGCCCAGCGGCGAGGACGTGCGCGAGGGGCTGACGGCGATCATCTCGGTCAAGGTCCCCGAGCCGCAGTTCGAGGGCCAGACCAAGACCAAGCTGGGCAACAGCGAGGTCGAGAGCTTCGTCACGCAGGTGGTCAACGAGCAGTTGGCCGCCTGGCTCGAAGAGCACCCCACCGAGGCCAAGCGGATCGTCAACAAGGGCGTCCAGGCGATGCAGGCCCGGGAGGCCGCCCGGCGCGCCCGCGACCTGACGCGGCGAAAGGGCGCGCTGTCCAGCGGCTCGCTGCCGGGCAAGCTCGCCGACTGCCGCTCGAAGGACGTGGCCTCGACGGAACTGTTCCTGGTCGAGGGCGACTCGGCCGGCGGGCCCGCCAAGCAGGGCCGCGCCTCGGAAACCCAGGCCATCCTGCCCCTGCGCGGGAAGATCCTCAACGTCGAAAAGGCCCGCCTGGACAAGATCCTCAACTTCAACGAGATCCGCACGATTATCTCCGCACTCGGCTGCGGGATCGGCGCCGATGAGTTCGACCTGAGCAAGCTGCGGTACGGCAAGATCGTGATCATGACCGACGCCGACGTCGACGGCAGCCACATCCGCACGCTGCTGCTGACGTTCTTCTTCCGCCACATGAAGCCGCTGGTGGCCAATGGGCACGTCTTCATCGCCCAGCCGCCGCTGTACCTCGTCAGCCGGCGGCGCCACAAGGAATACGTCCTGAACGAGGGCAAGATGCGCCAGACCCTGACGAACCTCGGCCTGGACGGGACCACGCTGGAGGTCCGCGACACCAAGAAGAAGCGCCACAAGGTGGTCGCCTCGTTTACCGGTGCGAAACTGCGCGACCTGGTGGCCCTGCTGGACCGGCTGGACGAGAAGATCCACATCGTCGAGCGGCGCGGGCTGAGCTTCCCGACGCTGATGGCCCACCGGAAGGAAGGCAAGCTGCCGGCCTATTGGATCATCCTCGACGGCGAGGACGTGTTTAGGCACAGCGCCGAGGAGTACGAGCAGGTGCTGGCCGACAACGGCGTGGACCTGTCCGAAAGCGACGAGGCGGGAGCGGGGGGCAACGGCGCGGCGGCTGGCGCGGGCGAGCACCGCATCCAGAAGCGGGCGGCTATGCACGAGGTACGCGACATCGACAAGTGCTTCGCCAAGCTCGAGAATCTCGGCCTGCCCACCGACGATTACTTCATCCGGCGCGAGGAACTGGTCACCGGCGAGAAGGTGCCCGCCCGCTACGTCCTGGTGACCGAGGACGACCCTTCCGAGTTGGAGAACGTCTCGCAGATCGCCCCCGGCGTGCGCGACCTGGGCTCGCGCGGGATCGAGATCAAGCGGTTCAAGGGCCTGGGCGAAATGAACGCCGACCAGTTGTGGGAAACCACCATGGACCCCTCGCGCCGCACGCTGCTCCGCGTCCGCCTCGAAGACGCCGAGGAAGCCGAACGCCTCTTCTCCCTCCTGATGGGCGGAGACGTCGAACGCCGTCGAAACTTCATCGAAGAAAACGCCCTCGAAGTCAAGAACCTCGACGTATAGGACCGCCCGGCAGAGCGGGCGGAAGCAAGAAATCCGAATTCCGAAATTCGACGCCGAAGGCGCCTCGAAGAGCAACAAACCCGAATCTCGAATCTCGAATCCCCTGAACATCCGCCATTCGCGCCGCCGGCGGGATCCCCGCGACGTGCTTTACACAGCTTTACACTTCCAGGTGTAAAGCCCGCCGCCTCCCGTCGCGACAACGACCTGCAACTACCATTCTTGCAATGGCTTATATCAGGCGGAGCCCATAGCCGCCCCGCCGGGGGAGCTTTACAGTCCCAAAGTGTAAAGCGCGCCGGCCCGAGCCTTCGCCTGTCAAATACGATACTTCTCCCTTGTCTTCCTTTCGCCCCTCTCGCCCCGTCACCCATCCTGACCTGAAGCTTTGCAGCAATATTCTCCTTGACTACCCCCCCCTATCTTTATAACGATCGTGTCCTTGACTCTCCCATCCACGGCAGCTTGCTTCTTGGCGTCCCGTTCGTCGTCCCCGAATGTCCGAATGCCGCGTCTCGATCAAACGGGGGGTTAGATATAATAATGGCGAACGTTATCTTCTGCATCACGGGCATCGACCCGGTCGACGCGGTCGACAAGACCGCGCCCGGGGGCCTATCCGGAGTCCTTCGTCGCCCTGGAGCGTCGAAAACAGCGTCCCTTCGCCGCCAACCTCCACGCGATCCCCGTCAGCGCCCTCTGGACGTCCCCGCAACATGAGTGAGTGCCCCCGAATATCATAAGGGCCAGCAATCGAGTAAGGCGATTCCGGAATTCCCAAAGATGTGTAGAACAACGAGGTGAACACATCCGAGGTTCACGCTCACCGGCGCTGTGGTCCGCCCCTGATCGGACATATCGGGATCGACGAATAGACCAGGCGATTCCCTTAGGAGAAGAAAAACCTGTCCGCCACGACACTTAGAGCTTGACATGGCCGCGTGACATGCTCTAATAATGTGTGGTCTCCTGTGCGGGGAGCGGGGAGACCAGAGCCGACTGAGGGAAGAGCAGTCGATTACGAGGGCAGGAGCGTTACTCGCTCCTTCGCACATCCTGCCAAGGCCGCCATCGGCCAAGTTCCCAGTCCTGACAGCACGAGTCGACATAACGGGAAGAGCGGAGAACGACAATGAGAACATCACTGCGCGTATGGGGTCTGATTACAACGGTTGTCCTGGCGTCGGTGGCCTCGTCCCGGGCGGAGAGCATTTTCGATACGTACTGGGTCAAAACCGACAACCCCGCCATCTGGTCATGGGCTTCTCACTGGTCCAACCTCGAGCCCAACCTCCTGGTCGATGCCATCATCAATAACACGGGGACCGCGACGATTCCCGCCGGACATAACGAGTACTGCAGCAGCCTGTACCTCGGATGGGAGAACGACAGTGACAGGTACACGTACAACAAGTATGGCAGGCTCGAAATCGAGGGGGGAACTCTGACGGCCGCCCACAAGCTCTTTATCGGGTACCACAACTACTGCTATGACGGCTACGGCATCATGAACGTCAGGGACGGCGGCGTGGTCACCAATGATTCAAACGGCTATATCGGCTACACGCGATCTGGGAGTTACTATGAGCTGAATTACAGCCAGGTGACAGTCGAAGGTGACAGTGTATACGACTACGATACCCATACGTGGTCCTATTCCAGATCACAATGGAACAACGGCGGAGCCCTGTACGTCGGTGACGCGAGCCATGGTAAGCTGCATATCTACACAAATGGGACAGTCAACAACACCAATGCCTACATCGGTCATGACTATGGCATCGCGGGGGAAGTGAAACTCACCAGCAACGAGTATGGACCTTATAGACCGACATGGAACAACACTGGAAACCTCTACGTCGGTTACAGCGGCTACGGCACGCTGGAGGTGAGTGGGGGCTATGTCGACAGCGCCGATGGCTACATCGGCTACTACTCGACTTATGACAACGCGGTAACGATCGACTATTCCGGAAACTGGAACAACAGTGGGGCCCTTTATGTGGGCTGCTGGGGCAGGGGCACGTTGAATGTGAAGGGAGGCGGCGAGGTCAGCAACACAGCCGGATACATCGCCCGCTACTCCGGGGCAAACGGAACGGTGACGGTCACCGGCTCTGGGTCAACCTGGACCAATAGCGGACAGTTCTTCGTGGGCTACGAGGGCACGGCCACGGGCACGCTGAACATCACCAGCGGCGGGCTGGTAACCAACACCACCGGGGTCGTCGGCTGCTATGCGGACACGGCGGGGGTCCTGGGCACGGGCACGGTGAATGTCGACGCGGCGACATGGACCAACAACGGCAACCTTCAGGTGGGCAACTCCGGCGTGGGCACGGTGAACATCAGCACCGGTGGCTCGGTCACCAGCTATGACGGTTACGTGGGCAATTACGTGGGCTCGACGGGCACAATGACGGTCGATACCGATGCAACCTGGACCAACAGTACGGACCTGTACGTCGGCCGCTGGGGCGAGGGGACGCTGACCGTCACGGGCGAGGGCGAAGTCAGCAATACGACCGGATACATCGGGCGCTACTCCGTGGGAACCGGAACGGTGACGGTCAGCGGCACGGGGTCAACCTGGACGAACAACGGCAACCTCTACGTGGCCTATGAGGGCAATGGGGAGCTGGAGATAACAGGCGGCGGCACGGTAACGGACAACTACTGCAACATCGGGCATGTCGCCGCTTCGACGGGCACGGTCACAGTCGAGGGGACCGGATCCACATGGACGCACAGCGGGAACCTTGTCGTGGGGGAGTACGGCGAGGGGACGATGACCGTCAGCGGGGGCGGCGAAGTGAGCAATGGGTACGGCTACATCGGCAACCATGCAGGCTCGACGGGCACGGTGACGGTCAGCGGTTCCGAATCGCTCTGGGACAACGGGGCCAACCTCAACGTCGGCTATTACGGCACCGGTACGCTGGAGATCCTCGCCGGCGGGACGGTCCGCAATACCAATGGCCACGTCGGCCTCTATGCCGGCTCGACCGGCGCGGTGACGGTGGACGGTTATGGCTCGACGTGGACGAACCAGAACGGCCTTTATGTCGGCTACCAGGGCACCGGCACGCTGACGGTAACAGGCGGCGGGCTGGTGACCGCCGACGCCGGGCTGTTCATAGACCACGACGGCGGCGGGGAGAGTTTCGTGAACATGTCCACCGGCGGGAGGCTGGCGCTGCTGGGCGAGGCGGATGATGACATCTACGACTTCCTGGGGCTGGTCTCCGGCACGGATGCGATTCGCTACTGGAACGGAACGGCCTGGGACGACATCACCAACGCGACGCCCGGCGTCGATTACACCCTGACCTACCACACCACCGGCGATCTGGAGGGCTACACCGTCCTGACCGTCCCCGAGCCGGCTGCCCTGTCGCTGCTGGCCCTCGGCGGCGTGGCGATACTTCGGCGCAGGCGCCGTCGCCGCTAGCCCGGGGGCGCTGCGGGCGGGGCTGCCTGTCCTACCGGTCCCACTCGCAGATGTAGCCGGTGACCATGCGGGGGTTGGAGGTGTCGCGGAGACCTCCGACCATGACCGAGGCCCAGTTGCCGCGGCGGCCTTCGTTGGGCTCGCCGGAGAGCCACTGGCGGAAGCTGCGCGACATCGGCTTGCCGTCGGGCGTGACCCACCGGCCCTCGACCTTCTCGTCGGTCAGGCCCACCCACAGGCGCCCGCGGCCGGTGAGTTTGATCAGGAACGCCAACTCGCCGGCCGACTCGATCGTCACCAGGTGCCCGCCGAGGGTCTTGCACGCCTTGACCGCGTCGTGCCACGTGATGCCGCGGGCGGCGATCATCTTGTAGTGGTGCCCGCCGAACGCCACCGCCCCCTTCGGCGCGGTCGGGGCGACCGCCTCCGGGCTCAGACGCGCCAACTCGCCCTGGACGGACTTCAGGTCCGCGACGGCTTTGAACCGCACGATGTCACGCAGCTCGTGGAGTTCGAGGTACCGTGCGTAGTACGTCTGGGCCCGCTTCAGTGCCGTCACGCGCCCGTCGCCGGAGGTCTTGGCCGCCAGTTTTCTGTAATACCACTGGCCCAGGCGGAGGCAGTCGGCGGCGGTGAGTTTCTCGACCGGCCGGGCGGCCAGCGGGACGTTGATTCGCAAGCCCGACTCGACCTTGCCGTTCAGGAGGAACTGCGCCTTGCTCGGCGAGTCCTGCTGGACGAGGTGGAGGACGATCAGCTCCTCCCGGGCTGACGTGTCGGCGGGGTTAGCATCGATTCGCGATCGCAGGGCCTTGATCTTCGCCACCTGGTAGGCCGCCGCGGTGGCCTTGGTGATCTTCGCGGCCAGGGTCTTGGCCAACTCCATGCGGTAGGCGGTGGCGATAGAGCGTGCGGACCGATAGTGCACGACGGCCTGGTCGGGACGCCCGTCTTTCATCGCCTCGTCGCCCAGGGCCACCAGCGCGGTGGCATAGGTCTCGCCGGCGTCCTTGCGGGCCTCGCCGCGCGATCGCGAGTAGGCGTTGCGGAGCAGGGCCAGCCGCTTGGCCTGCCAGTCGGCCTTGCGGTCGGGAAGCCGCTGGGCAAGCAGCCCCAGCGCCTCCAGCGCCACCGGCGTACCTTCGGGGCCCTTGGCGCCGAAGTCGTAGGCCTTCTCGTAGAGGTACAGTTGCAGCGCGGGCGACTCGGACACCGAGGCCGCCGAGTCCAGCAGCTTCCTCGCAAAGGCCGCGTCATCCGCGGTGGTCCGGGTGGCCACCACACGCCGGGCCTCGGCCCCGAAGATCGACGCATAGTCGTTCTGCGCATCGGCCAACACGGCGGGGGCAAGGAGCAACATGACCGCTGCGACACTCACGAATTGCGCAATTCTGTGCATATCACACCTGCTCTCTCTCCTCCTGATTATCCGCGGCAGTCCGGCACGAAACAAGCTGACTTCCCGAGGTTGTACATCGCCCGGCCGACGGGGGTCGGCGGCGAGAGGCGGTGTCAGTCGGCGAAGGGGTTCTGGGGGTCTGACGGGGGCGGCGGGCCGGTCAGGGCCCGGAAGTGCTGCTCGCCGAAGACGCGGTCGTACTGGAGCATTCGGTAGTTCTTCGCCAGGTCGCTTGCACGGACGTCGGCGAGCGGCACGGCCTGCCCGGCGGCGTCAACACAGCCGCTGACGGACAAGACCGGGTAGCGCTGCCTGCACGTTTCGAGGAAGCGGAAGAACGGCTCGACGGGCCGGCCCATGGCCCGCAGGATCAGCGGCCCCAGATAGCACATGCTCATGCGTTTCGGCGTGTCGCGGGGCAGCGTGATTCCGCAGTTGCTCCAGAAGACCGCCGGCACGGTCCGGACGGCCAGCGGGTCGCCGCCGGCGCGCCACAGGCCCGTCTCGCGCCACACGCCGTAGTTCTCGCCCAAGGCGGGCAGGTGGTCGCCGTAGAAGACGATCATCGTCGGCCTCGGGTCGGCCCGGAAGTGCTCCACCAGCATCGCCAGGGCCCCGTCGGCCCGCCGGAGCCCGCAGACGTACGTCTCCAGCGTTTCGCGCGACGCGGGGGACAGGTGCGGCGCCGTCAGATCGGCCAACTCCGTGCGGTTGTAGTACCGATCCGGCGGGAAGGGCCAGTGCGTCTCCATCGTATTGACGCAGATGAAGAACGGCTTGCCCGCCGCCGACGCCTGGTCGGCCTTGTGGATTACCTCCCGGCTGGTCGAGGCGTCGGTGACGTAAAACTGTATCTTCTCCACGTGCTGCCACTGCGTAGCGGGGTGGAACTGCTCGAACCCCAGGCGGGGCTGGACCTCGCAGTCGTTGAAGTACGACTTGACCACCGCGTGGAGGGAGACGGTGAGATAGCCCTGCCGCCTGAGCATGCTGGCCAGCGAGGGCAGGGGCTGTCGGATGTAGCACTTGTAGGGCGCGACCCCGGGCGGGAAAAACGCCATGTTGCACCCGGAAAGCACCTCGAGTTCGGCGTCGCACGTGCCCCCGCCGAACACCGGCGCCACCAGGTCCACGCGCCCGCCGTTTCGGGCGATCGTGCGAAACGTCGGGATCGGCTCGGACCCGAACGTGACGCCCGGCAGGGCCGTCGGGTCCGAGAACGACTCGCTCAGGACGAGAATCAGGTTGACCGGCGCGTCGCCCTTGGCGTCTGCCAGCGCCGGCCGATCGTCCCGCGCCGCATCGGCCGCGGCGTAGATGTCCTCGACGGCCTGGGCACAGTAGCCCTCGGGCGCCGGGACGGTGTAGTCCTGAACGTTGGCCGAAAAGGCCAGCAAGACCCCCGCGCGGGCGTAGGTGTGGGTGGGGTTCCACGTCATCTGGAGGATCCGTTCGCGGAACGGCCCCAACGCGCTGTAGCTCGGGACAAACAGCGACGCGAAGAACGCCACGCACACCGCGCCGGTGCCCAGACGCACTGACGCCCGGGCCGGACGAAGCCGCGGCAGCAACAGCCACGTGACCACCACCGCGGGGACGGCCAACACCAGCAGAATCAGGTTCGGCCAGTACCCCCACAGCGCCCCCCAGTCCATCACGTGGGCCGTCTCGCCAACCAGCAGCAGGTCCCACGGATACAGCGGCCCGCCGCGGACAGCCACCTTGAGCCAGTGGGTCAAACTCGCGACAAACGCCAGTCCAAACGCCAGCCCGCACGCCAGGCGCAACCGGTTGGTCAGCGCAAAAAACAGCAGCGCGAACACCCCCAGCAGGGCGATGTTCAGCAGGATCGTCTGCCAGTCGGTAAACCACAGGAACAGTTCGATCCAGCCGTGAAACGCCGCGAAATGCGCGAACAGGGACGCAACGAAGAAGAACAGGACCGGCGCGAGCGGGAGCATCCACCGGCGTTGGCGCAGCGTGGCCAACTGATCGAGCAACCCGTGCTCGTCAGAGAAGTACACACACTGTTTCGCGCCGGCGACGCTCACGCGTTGTCTCGCTTTCACCGATGGCACACGCGGCCCGCCCTGCCGCAAATGCGAAATAAGAAGACGGGATCACGACATTATTAAGAGTACGCAAACACGGCCATTCGGTCAAGATGCAAGCCCGTCTGAGCCGGGACGATGCGACAATAGCCCAGCGATTCATCGCTTACCTTTACCCGCATCTCTGGGCGCCAACGAGCCCAGAGATGTGGGTAAGGGTGAGCTTCATCGCCAGGCTATCCTCGTCGGTCGCTGCCGGGACCGTTACTGACCTCCGGATGCAGCAGGCGGAGGGTCCTGTGATCCGGGCGGCCGGCGAAGTACTTGCGCAGAGCGGCGGCGAACGCGCTGTCCGGCGGGTGGCAGAGCGACAAGAGCGTGACAGACGATCGGAACGTCATCCAGTCGGGATCCCCGAAGATCTCCTCGGCCGGCTGCCCCGTCATCTTTCGGGCGGCTCCTATCTGATCAGACGGGCTTCTATGCCTGCGATCTGGCGGTTGGCGAACGCGTCTGTGAGGAACCACTGTTGATAGAGGCCTTCGATCTGTCTCAGATACCAGTCCACCTGTGACTTTCTCAACGTGCGCTTCACGTTCTTCGGTCTGTCCTGGTCACGGATCGGCGGGCGCACGCGATCGACGGGCGGCCGGTAGGATGGATTGTAGACCAGGAGGGGCAGGTTTTCCGCGGGCAGGAGGTGGCGCCACAGGAAGGCCTGCATCCTGTCTTCGGCCGGCACGGCCTGGCGCACGAGCTCCCGGTCCCCGATTTTCGTACGGCCCACGACGGTCAGGTTGACCGGTTCGGACTCCGTAAGGCTGGTCCTTATCGTCAGCTTCGCGGCCTCTTTCTTGGCCGCCAGCGTGACTGGAGACGATTGGAGCCCCTTGGGCAGGTTTTTGAAGCTCAGCGAGATCGGGCCGTTGAATCCGTCTTTGCGTATGGCGTAGACGGTCACCGCGGCGGACGACGCGCTGCGCATGATGATCCTGGAAGGGACAAGGCGCAGCGCGAAGTCGGGGCGCGGCTGACTTATCCGGAGCCGGTAGGCATACGCCTTTCCTGCGTGTCGCCTCGTGTCCCCGAGGTGAATGAAGTACTTTCCGTCGGCGGGCAGCTTGACCATGAGGTAGGAATCGGCGTGGTCGGTGTTCAACCCCGATGCGGCGTCGTGATGATCATCGTTCAGCGCGATGATCCTGCCGTCGGCGCCGGTGACCTTGATGAAGGAGTCGAACGGGGACCCGAGTCGGCGCGCGTGCACTTCGGCGACGATTGTCTGGCCGGCTTTTCCCTGCACCTCGAAGACGTCCCAGTCACCCGGGCGATCGGCCCGCCCGTTGACGATAATGGGGAGGCTCACCTTCTGGGCCTTGGACGGTTCGTCGTTGGATTCCTTTTCGAGGCACTCGGGCAGCGTGTCCAAGGCGAAGGGCACGTAATTGGAGACGAGTGTCCCGTCGGTGGCGGCAAGCAGATAGCGGCCCGGCTTGGCGTCTAGGGCCGGCGGCGCCAGCGTGGTCTTGGCCAGATTCCAGCCGTGGGTCTCGATCTTGACCGGCTGGCCCACACGGCCGCCCAACGGGAAGACGCTGGTTACGAAGGGCAGTTCACCGATGGTGATCCGATAGACGAAGCTCTCGCGGCCGCGGAAGATCGCCTCGTTGATGGTCAGCACGTAGTCGCCGTCGGCGGGGACCTCGAAAAAGAGGACCGGGTCGGGGTGGAAGCGGAAATCGTCGTTGTACGCCAGTTCGTTACCTTTGGCGTCGTGGATCCTCAGCACGGCTTGAAACCACCCGGGAACACCGTCGGCGACGTAGGGGACCAACTCCCGAGCCCTGGCGGAGATGAGCAGGCGTTGGCCCTTGCGGGCCGGGAAACGGTATCGGTTCACCTCGCCGGCGGCGATCTGGCCGTTCATCGTGCACGGCACGGTGATGTGCATCTGCTCTTCTGAAGGCGGCCTCTTGCGCTGGGCCAGGTGCTCCTTGCCGAGCACGGGCTTCCGGGCGGTCTTCATCGGCTTGCGGGCGACTTCGGGGACCTGGCCCACGTAGAAGGGCAGCGCGTTGGAGATGCCCCGTTTGGTGATCACCCTGATTTCTCGCCGGCCCGGTTTTGCATCGGGCGCCACCGTGACCTCGGCAAAGACGAGTTCCAGGTGGGCACGAACGGCCGGGGTGCGCTCGTCTTCCGCAAACCGCCTTTGGATCCGGTCGATCAGGTTCCGCTTTGCCAATTCGTTCTCGGACGTTGGCGGTGGGTTCTTCGCGCCCGTCTTGCCCGGTTTCGGGTCTTTGGGCTTGTCCAACTTCGCGTTGCAGTTGCTGCAGACGGTCGCTCCAAGCGGATTCAGACGACCGCATGCCAGGCAGACCAGACCGTGGACTTCCGGTGGTGCAACGCGCGCGGGAAACTCGAACCAGGCCATCTTGGCGGCCATCACGTCGCCCACCGTCGCGCCTTTCTTCCGCAGCGCGCTCAGTTGCTGTCTGAGCAACGACATTTCCTGGTTGTTCATGACCCGGTAGTAATCGACCAGCCGAACGGAAACGCCTTCGCCGCTGACCACCAGACCAGACGCATGGACCAGCCCCTGTCCGCCCAACCTGATCGCGAAGGTGCTCCCCTGCTGACCGCCGGCGGGATAGACATAGCCGATGTACTGCTTCTGCGCCCACGTCGAGGATGTGGCCGCGAGGATGGCCGTCACCAGGATCAGAAGCCTGTTGAATCTACTCATGCGGTTCTCCAGTTTCCGCCACAAGGGCTACATGATCTCTTCCAGGAGCCCGGTCGACCTCATGCCTTCTTTTTCGGTGTCCAGGACGTGGGCGTCGAACCCCAAAGGATGGGGCAGCTTGGCGGCGGCGTCGATGCCGGCCAACAGATAGAAGCTGCCCAGCAGGTCCGCCGGGTAGACGGGCCTGTCCTTGACCTTCTCACCTTTCGCATCGGACGAGCCGACAACGCGCCCGCCCTTGAATCCGCCGCCGGCGACCAGCACGGTGAAAACCGCCCCATGGTGATGGCGACCGCCGTTCCAGGGCGGCTCCCAGGAGACCTTCGGCGTCCTGCCGAACTCGCCGGTGCACCAGACCAGCGTGCTGTCCAGCAGGCCCTTGTCGCTCAAGTCCGCAAGCAGGGCGGCCAGTCCCTGGTCCAGCCACGGACACTGCCGCTTCATCGTCGCGAAGTGGTTTCCGTGCGTGTCCCAGCCGCCGGGGAAGCTGATGGTGATGTAGGGCACACCCGCCTCGACCATCCGCCGCGCCGCCAGGCATTCCTGGCCGAAGGTGTTCCGGCCGTAGCGGTCCCTCAGGGCCGTAGGCTCGTTTCCGAGATTGAATACTTCCCTGCCCCTGCCCAGGATCAACCCGTAGGCCTTCTGCTTGGCCGTCTCGACGGCAGCCATCTCCGGGACGCCCGCGAGGCCGTAGCCCATGGTGTTCATCTTGTCGAGCAATTCACGGCGGGCCTTCTGCCTCGCGTCGTTGATCCCCCGGTTGACGATTCCCTGCACCTCAAAGCGGTCCGCGTTCGGATCGCCGCCCGTGGCAAAGGGTTTGTACCCGGGGCCCAGGAAGCCTTCCTCGGAGAACCGCCCGGCGGCCCGAAGCATCACGACGTAAGGCGGAAGCAGCCCTTTGTATTGGTTCCTCTTGAAGTAGGTGAATATGGCGCCCACACTCGGATAGGCCAGCCGCCCGCCGGGCTTGTGACCGGTCTGCATCAGGTAGGCCGCCGTTTCGTGCCCGTTGATGCCATGGGTCATGCTGCGGATCAGCGAGTACTTGTCGGCCTGCTTGGCCAGGTGGGGGAACAGCGCGCCGAGTTGGACTCCCTTCACATTGGTAGGGATGACCTTGTCAAACTCACCCAGGTAGTCGTAGCCCGTACCCGGCTTCGGGTCCCAGGCGTCGTTGTGGCTCATGCCGCCCCACAGGAAGATCTGGATGACCGACTTGATCTTGCCCTTGGTCTTGGCCTTGGCTTTGGCCGCCGCGTCACGGGCCGCCTTCTGTTCGGCGACGATCTGCTTGGGCGTCTTCTTGGGCGTCTTCTTGGCCTCGGCGGCAAAGACGCGGGAACTCAAGCCGCCGGCGGCGATGAGCCCCGCCGCACCCACAGCGCCGCGTCGCATGGCCTCACGCCGGGAGACATGTTCCTGGTTGTCTGAAGTGTGGTGTCTAGTCATGGTTTCAGCCGTCCTTTGATTTCCCTTGGATTCTCGTGCCGGGAAACCGGCCACTTCATGTTAGGTTCCATCGTGTCCGTACCCCTCAGTGCCGCAGAAGAAACTCGGGGCTGTTGATTAGCGCCCAGGCAAGGTCAATCCAGACGTCGCGCCCTTTCGTCACGCCGATCTTGGCATAGTCCTCTGCGGCCTTCACGTCGGCATCCGTGGGAAACCGCGAGAGGATCGTCAGGTAAAGTCGCTCGGCGATCTCCTTCGGTGTCCCGCCGGCCGACAGGATCGCCGCAAGCTTCGGGCCGCGCTGGAGCTTGCCCTGTAAGGTGGCCGAGTTCAGCATGTGCAGCCATTGGGTCGAGGCCAGTTCGCTGACGCGCTCGGTCTCCATCCCCGTGGACCGCGCGGACCGTCCGAACAACGTCAGGAAGGAACTGGTCACGCTGCCGTCGGCCAGCTCCACCGCGGACATGCTCTGGGGAATATACGTGAACGGCTCCGGAACGGCGCTGGTGTAGAGGTCCGAGCTGCCGGTGATGTCGTTCAGCGCGTCGATCAACACCTCGGCTTCCACCCGCCGCAAGAGGTAGCTGGCGAAGTTGGCCTTCGCTTGCGACGTCCGGGACTTCGGGATCGAAGAGAACTGGTAGACCGTCGAGGTCAGGATCAGGCGCTTCAGACGCTTCAGATCGTAGCCGCTTGAGACCAGTTCCTTCTCCAGGTAGGCCAGGAGTTCGGGATTGGCCGGCGGGTTGTCCTTCCGAATGTCGTCCGGCTCGTGGACAATGCCCCGTCCCATCGCCCACGCCCAGGTCCGGTTGACGATGGCTTTGGCGAACCACGGATTCTTCGGCTGAATCAGCCAATCGGCAAACGCCTCCCGCGGATCGCGGCTGGCCGGAATCGTGGTCTTGGTTCCGTCCGGGAAGACGGCCGCCAGCGGCCTGTTCTCGCTCAACGGCTTGGCCAGCGCCCGCGGAATCGTGTTGGTCGCCGTTACGGACTTGCTGACGGCCGGCACGCCCGGGGCGATGCTGCCGGGCACGGCGGTCGACTTGAGGGGGTCCCAGAAGACGATTTGCTCTTTCCACTCGCTGGTGGGCTTGTAGCCGACCTGCGAGAAGAACACCGCCATGCCGGCGTGACGGTCTTTCGGCCAGTGGTGGACCCGCGTGCCCATCAGCGCCAATCCGACGGCCGCGGCGATGCCCTCGGGAGTCTTGTCCTGGATGGCGCGGTAGAAGTTGACCGGCCCGACGCGGAAGTTGCTTCCGCTGGAGGTGAGCAGTTCCCGGGCGAACCGGTCGTACGGCTTGTTTCGGGCGATCGATTCCCATATCCAGCGGTGATAGGCCTGCGCCGCATTGGGCCAGACCTTGACGGGGAACTCCGCCTTGACCCTCAGGATATCACTCCATTTCATCGCCCAGTAATCGTAATGCGCCGACTGGTCGAGCAGACGGTCGATCAGGGCGACGCGCTTGGTCTTGTCCGAACTCCGGATGAACGCCTTGGCCTCGTCCGCCGACGGCAGCGTGCCGGTCAGGTCCAGATACGCACGACGCAGAAACACCGCGTCGGAGCAGAGGGCCGGTTTGATCCCTAACGACTTGAGCTTCGCGAAGACGATCTCGTCAATCCGGTTCGCGGGCTTCGGCGGTTCAGAACTCTCCATAAGGCTTGCCACCTGCCTCGCGGCGACCAGCCGGTACAGGACGGCCTTGGCCTGCTCGGCAAGGTCGCGCTTGTCGTTGGCGATCTTCCGGGCCGCCAGATACGCCCCGCGCGTCTTGTCCGCTACCCCCTTCAACGGAGCGGCCACCGCTTCGGCCGCCCGGGCGGCCTGCTCGTCCGCCACGTGTGTCTGTTTGGCGGCGGCGATCCGCTTCTTGAGGCTCACCAGGCGCGCGTCGGCCGACGCCTTCCGCGCCTGGGCCCGCGCCAGCGCCTGCGCGGCACGGGTGGCCCTAATCGCCGCCTGCTCCAGCGTCTTGGCCTTTGGCGCCAGGGCGGCCTTGGCCGCATTGGCTACCTTGCGCTTGGCGGCAGCGTCCGCGCCGGTCCGCCTGCTGGCCGCGTCGAGTTGGACAAGGTCCTTGGCCGCTTGCCGGGCCGCCTGGTCTACGGTGGTCGTTGCAGCCACCTTGGCTTTGGCGCCGGCCAGGGCCTGATCGGCCGACTTCTTCTGCGACTGTACCTCCGCCAGCTTCTTCCCGGCCACCGCGACCTGGGCCACTGCCTTCTTCTCGCTCTGTTGCGTCTGCGCCAGGGCCGCCTTGGCCGCGGAGGCCGCCTTGCGCCAGGCGGCGGCTTCGTCGGCCGCCTGCTTCTTCTCCGTGGCAGGCTTGCCGGCGTCCGCAGCGACGTGCTTGGCCTTGGCCGCGGCGGTCTGTGCGGTCTTCTCGGCGCCCTGAGACGCCGTGACAGCAGCGGCCATCTGCTTCCTGGCGTTAGCCAGGGCATCGTCGGCTACCTTCTTCTGTGCTTGGGCGCCGGCCAGTTTCCGGGCGGTCGCGGTGGCCTGGGCCTGAGTTTGCTGCTCGCCTTGCCGCGCCTGGGCCAGTGCGGCAGCGGCATCAACAGCCGCTTTGCGTTTGGCCGCCGCATCGGCTGCTGCCCGCCTTCTTGCCTCAGCAACCTTCTCGAACTCCCCAGCCGCTTTCTCGGCCGCCGCCAAAGCCGTCGTGGCGGCGGCGACCTGCTTCTTGACGTTCGCCAGGGCCGCGTCAGCCAGCTTCTTCCGCGCCGTCGCCCGGCGCAGCGTCTGCACGGCGGCGTTGGCGAGGCTCTGCGCGTTTCGCTGGGCGGCCCGGGCCTGGGCCAAGGCCGCCTTGGCCGCATCGGCTGCTTTGCGCTTGGCCGCGGCGTCGGCGGCGGCCTGCTTCTTCTGCGCCTCAGTTCTGCCGGCGCGTGCGGCCATCGCCTGGGCCGTCGCCTGGGCCCCTTGGGCGGCCCGCTCGGCCGCCTCGGAAGCTGCGGTGGCCGCGGCCAGTTGTTTCCTGGTGTTGACCTGGGCATCGTCGGCGGCCTGCTTCTGTGCCGGGGCGCCGGCCAGCCTCTGGGCGGCTGCGGTGGCCTGAGCCTGTGCCGTCTTCTCGCCCTGTTGTGTTTGTCCCAGGGCCGCCTTGGCCGCGTCGGCCGCTCTGCGCCAGGCAGCGGCTTCATCGGCCGCCCGCTTCTTCTCTGCGGCCGGCTTGCCGGCATCCGCTGCGACTTGCTTTGCCCTGGCCGCAGCGCTCTGCGCGGTTTGCTCGGCAGCCTGAGTAGCGGTGACGGCCAGGGCCATCTGTGTCTTGGCGTTAACAAGAGCCGTGTCGGCGGCCTTCTTCTGCGACGGGGCGCTGGCCAGCCTTCGGGCGGCCGCGGTCGCCCGGACCTGCGCCTGCTGCTGGTCTCGCTGTGCCTTGGTCAAGGCGGCCTTGGCCGCGGCGGCGGCCTTGCGCTTGGCGGCGGCGTCGGCGGCGGCCTGCTGCTTCTGCGCCTCGGAGACCTCCCTGGCGTCAGCCTCCGCAGCCAACGCAGCCTGCTCAGTTGCCGCCAGAGCTTTGGTCGCGGCGGCCACCTGGTTGTTGGCTTTCGCCAAGGCGTCGTCGGCTGCCTTCTTCTGCTTCTCGGCTTCGGCCAGCGTCTTGGGCGCCGCGGCGGCCCGGTCCTGCAGGGTCTTCTCGCCCTGCCGTGCTCGGGCCAGGGCGGCCTTGGCCGCGGCAGCCACTCTGCGCTTGGCGGCGGCCTGGGTGGTGGCCCTCCTAGCTTCGGTGGCGAGCCTGTTGGCCGCAGCGGCGGCAACCTTCGCCGCGGACTCAGCCAGGCGAGCGGCCTTCTCGGCCGCATCGTAAGCCTGCTGCAGGGGCTGCGCCGCGGCCTGGGCGGCGGCCAACGCCTTGTCCAGCGGGGGCTTGGCTTGGGTCGCGGCAGTCAGGGCTCCGATGGCCGCCGGCACGTTGGCTTCGGCCTGCTTCAACTCCTTTACGCCCGGCTCGCCCGACAGGTTCTTCGCCTGGGTGGCCTTGAGCCGCTTGGCATTGGCCGCCTTCCGCGCCTGGGCGTAGGCCACGTCGGCCTTCTGCATCGCGACCCTCAGCGGGCCGACGGCGGCCTCGGCCACCCTGGCGGCCTTGTCGGCTGCGTCGTAGGCAGCCTTCGCCCGGGCCTCGGCGCCTGCCTTGGCCCCCACGTTCGCCTTGGCCTCCGCGCCGGCCGCCGGCGAGCCCGACCATGCCAGCGCGAACACGACAAGTGCAATCGCCTTTGCCTTCATCACAAGTCACCTCAACGTGGATCTCCTGGATGCGTTCCGCCCACGATCAGCGCGGAACTCTTCCAACAATTATATCCGATACGCCCCGTCGCACAAAGCCGATATCCCCCGATCCAATAGCCGCTTCAGTCCTCCCGGCGCAGCCCGGGCGACCGGCACACCGGGCGCCCGAGGTGACCGGGGCGGTAGGGTCACTCCCGGACTCCGTCAGTCGACGCGATCGAGGACGCGCAGCGGGGATTCAAGACTCGGCCTGGACAGATCCAATACCCCTTGAGTTCATCCGGTCACCTCAGCATCAGCGGTCATCCTGTCCCGCCTCACCGCTGACCTCCGGGGCCAGCAAGCGGAGAGTTCTCTCATCCGGGCGACCGGCGAAGTACGTGCGCAGAGCGGCGGCAAACACACTGTCCGACGGGTGGCAGAGCGAGAAGAGCGTGACGGACGATCGGAACTTCATCCAGTCGGGATACCCGAAGATCTGCTTGGCCGTCCGAGCCGTCACTCCGACGACGAGCCCGGTACACTCGCGCAGACGCGGCCCCAACACGTCGTGGGTCGCGTAGCGTCGCGCCTGGGCAAGCGATTCGATCGCATACCGCTCTGACATGGCGCTGTGTCCGAGGCCCCGGAGCTGCGGGAAGATGAACCACATCCAGTGTGACTGCTTCCGCCCGGCGGCCAACTCGCGGAGGACCTGATCGTAAACGGATGCCTGCGCTGTTACGAAGTGATCGAACTCCATGCCTATCTCCGGAATCACTTCTTGCGGTTCTTGAGGGACTGCGCAAAGAGCCAGTCCAGCAGTCCCTCCTGAGACCAGGCCTTGCTCGCCGTCTGGCCGTGATTCGCGCCCTGGAAAACGGTTGTCCTAACCACTTTTGAGCCCAATGCCTTGAGCGCTTTGGCCATCGCGGGGATCGTTCCGGCCCGCCGCCGGTCGGCCGTTCCAACCATCGCCCAGATCGGCAGATTCACCAGCTTTTTCAGGTCCGTTTGGTGCGCAATGAAGGCGACCGGGACGATCGCGGCAAGACGCTGAGGCGAATGCTTCGCCCAGTTCCAGGTCCCCAGACCGCCCATGCTGTAGCCGATGCAGTAGATGCGGTCCTTGTCAATATCATCATTCGTACTCAGCAGGTGGTCGACCGCCCTGTTCAGCGCATCGGGATTCCAATGGCTGCGGGAATGCGGGACCAGGATCTTGGCGACGTACTTGCTGTTGGCGGGGGTCATCACCCACCGAACGTCTCTGTTGCCCTTGAACGCGGAAATGTCCTTCCTCTTCGTGCCTCCCGCCCCGTGGAGAAGTACGATCAGCGGCACCTTGCCTTCCGGCTTCTTGACGGGGTGGTAGAGCAGGGCCTCGGTGTTCATGTTCGAGTCGGCGTCCCGGACCTTCTGGGGGAACGTCACGACTTCCAGGCGGTGGTTTTCGGGCCTGGCCGCCCCGCCCTGCCGTTTGGCCATCTCGGCCCGGGCCTTGGCCAACTCCTCTTCGCTCATCTTCCCGTCACCATTGGTGTCGATTCGCTTGAGCATCCTGGCCCGCATCGCCGCGCGATCGGGCTTGCCCCCCTTGTCGCCCGGCTCGGCCGCGGCGCCCGGGCAAACCGTCAGTGCTGTCAGAACCGCCGCCACGACGGCCGGCAGCGTTGTTGATGCGATTCTCATCGTGTCTCTCCCTGGAGCTCTTCTGCTCATGCTCAGCCGTTCTCAGGCTGGTTGGGCCGTTCCGCGTAGACGGAGAATACTCGATTCTGCGCCTGACCCCTCGCTGCCGACCACCGTCGGCCTCTTTGAAGAGTCCAACCCCGATTTCAACATCCGGTGTTGTCTCTTCTGCTGGTAGCGTCCCAAAGGTGTAGGAGGATCAGGGCTACGGGGAAGCAGGGGCCATCGCGACCAGACCCGCCGCTGGGGGGGGCGTGGGGATCGTATGGCCTCCGAGACGTCGGTCCGCCGCAGGCCCGACCGTCGCACCGCCCCGTGACGCCCCCGTGGGCGGCCAGACCCCCCTGGCACGCACAGAGAGGCGGCCCGAGGGACGATCGTGCGGCCGACACCCCAAGGGTCGTCTTGGCGTGACCAGGGCGGCCAGGGGGCTTGAAATGCGTCGGCCGGGACGTCGGCCCCGCGCCCCGGTGCTCGATCCGCCCCGCCCTGGTCCTTGTCCCGACTACTGGCTACCGGCTACTTCGTCGTTCGCTGCCGATCAGTCCCATCAGGCCGACCGCGGCGAGGCAGATCGTGGCGGGTTCGGGGATGGACATGATGTCCGTCGCTTCCGTGCCGTATCAGATTTCGTCAGACCAAGCGATGCGACCGCCTGCGTGGTCGGTGACGAAATGAAAGGAATCGATGTCATTGCCGGTAAGGAACGCGCCGTCGCGTGTGGAAAAGTCGGCGGTGGTCTGGTCTTGCAGTTCCGCGATGCGGCGCTCAAATGGGGGCTCATCCGGATAATGCGCAGGTGCATGGGCCTGAGGCCACCACCGGGCTTGTCCCGGTGGAGCCATGACTCGTCACTCACACGACCGCTCAGCAGCAGCAGGCCACCACGGGGCTTGTCCCCGTGGAGCCCTGATTCATCGCTCGGCAGGCCGGTTCGGGCGGAGTCTTCGGAACAATCTCCCGCCGGCGGGCGGGCGCAATCATCGCCCCACGGGGACAAGCCCCATGGTGGCGGGGAATCCTGGAAAGCGGCGGGGTAGTGACGAATCATCGCTCCGCCGGGGCAAGCCCGGCGGTGGCGTCACGGGCAATCGGGACATCCGCTCGCCATCGCACGGCTTACACAAGAGGGATGCACCCTCTTGTGAACCACGCCGTGCCATGGAT
>CAZVEV010000067.1:0-22832 GCA_964625865.1 uncultured Planctomycetaceae bacterium
CGCATCAAGCTCAAGCGACTATACCCGACTATTCAAAGCTGACGGCACACTAGCGATGAAACGCCTGCTGTTGACATCCATCATCGCCGCCGCGCTGATTGCCCCCGGCTGCGTGCCCTACAACGCCCCGGTCGTGCCGCCCCGCGGGTTGATCAGCCACTACAAGGCCCCGCTGACGACGGACTTCGATGCGACGGAGATCGGCACGAAGACCGGTACCGTTTCGACCAGTTATCTTCGGATACCGACGCCGTGGGTGGACCTGGACTTCGCGTGGGACGAGGCGGACGTGGCGGCCGCCGCCCGTAACGGCGGGATCACGACCGTGACCTGCGTCGACTACGAGTACCTGAGCATCCTGGGCATCGTGGGCACGTTCACCGTAATCGCGCACGGCAACTGAGGGTCGCCCGTGCGGCTACCCGATGGCGCGGACGGCCTGGACGCATTGGGTCAGGGCCGGGACGGGGTTCTCCGCGTCGGCTTCGTATTCGAGCACGACGTACCCGTCGAAGTTGACCGCCGCCAAGGCGCCCGCCAACTTGACCAGGTCCAGGTTGCCCGTGCCGACCACCACGTCGCTGTGGTGCCCGGCTGAATCGAACGTGAAGTCCTTGATGTGCACGCCGTAGAGCCGCTGGCCGAACCGTTCGATCATCGCGATGGGGTCTTCGTGCGAGTGCAGCGCCCAGGCGGTGTCGAGGCACAGCCCGATCCGCTCACCCGTCTGGGCGAAGACCCACTCGAGCGCCTGCGACGAGCCCAGCCAGTGACGCCCGCCGTGATTGTGGATTGCGAGTTTCACGTCGTACTCGTCGGCGAGTTTTTCGGCCAGGGCGAAGCTGCCCGGGACGCCGTGCGGCTTGAAGTCGATGCTCATGAACTTAGCGCCGGCGATGCGAAGGAACTCGAACAGGTTCCGCTCGGCCGCCTCGTCGCCGGACAGGCCGTTGACGCCGATGCTGACGATCTCGACGCCCGCATCGCGGTAGGTCGCGACGGCCTCTTCGAACGACGCGGGGTCCTGGAAGTCCACCTGGATGCCGCAGATCTCGATCTTCGCCAGCCCGCACTCGGTGACCAGCGAGGCGGTCTTTGCGTTGTCGGTGAAGTTGCGGAAGCAGAAGCTCTGCACGCCCATGTCCTGTCCGATGTTCATGCGCTGATCGTCCTTTCGGTGTTTCGTGTCCAGCGTTACGGTGCGTGCGACTCTACCAGGGGGCGACGCCAATGCAAGCCTGATGTGGACTCCGTTGCGGCGGGGGGGGGCAGGGGGTAGCATGCCGGTGGAAGGTGGTCGGGGGCGGAGGGAAAGGACAGTGCTATGACGCGATGCAACGGTCGTGTGGTCGTGGCGGCGGTCTTGGCGGCGGGGTTGCTGTCGTCGGGCGGATGCGGGATTGAGGACCAGTTGCTGACGACCGACACCAAACCGATATACTGCGAGCTGCGCGGGCGTGCGAGCCTTGATCCGGTCGTCTATCGGGCCAAACTGGGCGACCGGATCAAGACCACGCCGGTTCATCCCGCCGACGCGGGCTTCCTGGTCGGCGCGACGTCAACCCAGCCGGACCAGTGCTTCTTCAACTGGGACGAGCCCGACGACGATTACGGCCACGAGCACGATCATCACGATCGGTACCACCGCGGGCAGGGGAAGGTCAATTTCGCCCCGATGGCCGGGCTGTTTCTGGGAGCGGGGACCGACGTGATGAAGGTCTATGCCGGCACGTCGGTTCGGGTCAATCCGATCCACTGGGCCGACGGGTATCGTGAGGGGATTTACAGCATCCGCAAGCAGGTCTCCGACGTTCGCGACGACGCCAACGCGTCGTTCGTCTTCTCGCAGGTCCGTCCCGGCGCGATGTCGCTGGTTCCGGCAGCCGGCCTGCGAGTGGCGATCGACAGGTGGATGTTCCAGGGCGAGGTGGGCTTCCCGCTTCAGAAATGGTATGTGCGGTCGGGGCACGACAGGTTCGGGCGCTGGCAGACCGTCCGGCGGGACGACTGGACGGGGTTCGGCATGCGCTACTCGGGGACCATCGGGTGGGAGATGGACGAAGACGGTTCGGGCTTCTTCGCGACGGTGTCTTACGAGGACTTCCCCCGCGTCAAGTTCGCCGGGCAGCGGGCCCACGTCAGTGGCGTCGGCGCGTTGCTGGGGATCATGTTCCGGTGGTAAGGCATGCCCCCCGTCTCTTGACCTCGCGCCGGAACTGTGGGATTCTCCAGAGGTTCTATATGTACAGGAGACCCCTCATGACTGATGACAGACTCACACGGCGCCAGTTCACGCGGCGCGGGGCGGTTATTGCCGCCGCCGTCGCCGCCGGCAGGGCGGGACACCTTGCGGCCAAGGACGTCCCCGCCCGGCCTCGGTGGAAGATGAAGCTGTCGACCTCGTCGATCCAGTACTCGAAGCTGCCGATCGAGACCGCCTGCGAGCGGATCGCGGCGCTCGGTTTCGAGGCGATCGACATCTGGTCGCCCCACGCGAACTGTCCCCACCTGGACGACGTGCAGAAGCGCCTGGGCGGGGCGGGGCTGAAGAAGCTGCTGGCGGCTCACAAGCTCAAGCTGTTCAGCTTCTCGGTGTACCGGGGCGGCTATCGCAAGTATGCCAAGCTACTCGGCGAGTCCGGCGGCGGCGTGGCGGTGCGGGGCTCGTCCAAACGGGTCAAGCCGGCCGAGGTGACGGCGAAGATGAAGGCGTTCCTCGAGAGCATGAAGGGCGAAGCGGACCTTGCCGGGGAACTGAACTCATACATCGCCATCGAGAACCATGGCGGGGCCTTGCTGAACAGCCTGGACTCGTTCAAGGCGTTCGTGGACCTGAACAAACACCCGCGGCTGGGCATCGCCCTGGCGCCGTATCATCTCCAGGGGATCAAGGCGTCCGTGCCGAAGGCCATCGAGATCAGCGGCAAGCAGTTGCTGTTCTTCTACGCGTGGCAGCGGGCCAAGGGCACGGCGCAGTTGCCCGGCATCGGCAAGACCGACTGCACCCCGTGGATCGCCGCGCTGGCCAAGGCCGACTACCAGGGCTGCGTCAACCCGTTCATGCACCATGAGCCGGCGCCCGATGAGATGTCGGCCGCCCTGGCCACGTCGCGCAAGTACCTTCTTGACTGCTACAAGAAAGCCGTCGGACCCACGGGAGCACCGTCCTGATGAAGAAGCGATTGTCACGAGCGTTCTGTTTCGCCCTGGTGCTTGCCGGCCTGATCGCTGCATCGGCCGGCGCCCAGGAGTGGACGCGGTTCCGCGGGCCGGACGGTACGGGCATCGGGACTGCCGACGGGATCCCCGCCAAGATCACCACCGCCCACTACGAGTGGAAAGTCGCCCTGCCCGGGGCGGGGCATTCCTCGCCCGTGCTGTGGGGCAGGAAGATCTTCCTCACCTGTGAGGGCCCGAGCAGGGGGTCGCGCCAGGTTGTCTGCCTGTCGGCCGACGGCGGGAAAGTCCTGTGGACGTGGCGCGATCGCTTCATGAGCTACCGAAGCAACCGCCTGAACAGCTTCGCCGCCTCCACGCCTGCCGTCGACGCCCGGCGCATCTACCTGACATGGGTTTCCGGCACCAAGACGCTTGTCCTGGCGCTGGACCACTCGGGCAAGAAGGTCTGGCAGCGCGAGCTGAGCGACTTTGCCGCCAGGCACGGGGCGGGCACCTCGCCGATCGTCTTCGACGGCGTCGTGCTGGTGGGCAACGACCACGCGGGCCGAAAGAGCCTGCTGGTCGGCCTGGACCCGGAAACCGGCAAGACGCGATGGTCCATTGCTCGCCCAAGCGGCCCCACCTCGTATATGACGCCGACGATCTACCGGCCCAAGGGCAAGCCTGCCGAGGTGATCTTCGCCAGTTGCGCCCGGGGCGTCACCAGCGTGGACCCGGCCAGCGGGAAAATCAACTGGTCCGTGTCCTGCAACTTCAGCCTCAAGGTCGTCGCCTCCCCCGTGGTTGCCGGCGGGATGATCTACGTCTCGACGGGCAGGGGCGGCGGCAGGGAGTCGGCCGTCATCAGGCCTCCGGTGGCGGGCAAGCCTGCGGCGCTGGCGTTCAGGCTCGACAAGGAAGTGCCCTACGTCCCGACCCCCATCGCCGTCGGCGACTATGTGTACGTGTTGAACGACAACGGCACGCTGACGTGCATCGCCGCGGCCACTGGGAAGCGCGTCTGGCGCGAGAAGCTCAGCGGCGTGTTTTACCCCTCGCCGGTCTGCATCGACAAGCGGATCTACTTCATCAACAACAAGGGCGAGATGACCGTCATCCAGGCCGGGACCACGTTCAAGAAACTCGCGACGGCCACGCTGCCTGAGCGCACGCAGGCCACCCCCGCGATAGCCAACGGCCGCATGTACATCCGCACGCGAAGTCACCTGATCTGCGTGGGACCGGGCAGGTAGGTCTGGCGTGGGGGAACGTGACGGCTCGGGGCATACGGCAATGATGACACGGGCTTTGGGACGACTGATATCGCCGGCTCTGGCGATCGCGCTGGTCGGCGCGTCTGCGGGTGTGGCCGCGCCGGAAGCGCGGCCGGCGGATCTGGCGCGAGTAGCCGCCCTGGCCCGCGACGGAAGCAAGGAGGCCCTGGCCGCCCTGGGGACGATCCTGTTTAAGGGGCATGACGCGGCCCGGCAGGCGGCGCTGGATGCCTTGATCGAGGCAGGGGAGACCGGCGGAATGGAGGTGCTGGGCGACTTCCTGTGGAAGGGCGGCTGGGTCTGGCGGATCAAGGTGATCGAGGCGCTGCAGGAGTGGGGCTCGCCCAAGGCGATTCCGGTGTTGGAGATCGCCGTGAAGGATCCCGAACTGCGCGTACGCCAGCGCGGCCGCGTGGCGCTGGCGGCGATCAGGCGGAAGATGGCCCAAGCCAAGGAGGCCGCCGCGCAGAAGCGTCTCAAGGCGGTGATGGCGCTGCTCGACGCGAAGGATGCGAACGCCGAGGCCAAGCTCGCCCGGGCGGGAACCGACGAGGACCCCCGGGTCCGTGCGATGGCGGCCCTGGTGCTCGGGCGGTTGAACACCGCCGGCGCCCGGGACATCCTCAAGACGATTCACGTCGACAAGGACCAGCACGTCCAGGCGGCCGTCACGTGGATGAAGATGCGACTGGCCGGGCAGCAGGTCACGCTGGCCAGCACGCAACTCGCAGACAGACTCCGCACCCCCGTGGCCCTGCCTGTCGGTAAGGAACGAACCGCGATGCCCGTCGCCGACTGCCTGCTCCGGTGCGTCAAGGCCTGCGGCGCCAGCATCCATGTCCAGTGGGACGCGCTCAAGCCGTTCGGCGTCGATCGCTCGCTGACCGTCAGGGGCTTCAGCGGCCAGAGCGTCACTGCCGCACTGGACAGCATCGTCGTGGCGATGAAGAATCCGCGGATCGACTGGAAGGCCGAGCATGACGTCATCCTCATCTCGACCGTCGACAACCTCATCCGCTGGCGGCTGCACCGTTTTGACATGCCCATGGACGACATCGACTCCACGCCGCAGGCCACCCGGTCAGTCAGGATCAGGATGGCCCTGAACTCGCCGAAGCAGACGTTCAAGGGCGTCCGGTTCGGCCAGGTCGTCGAGTTCCTCCGCGAGGCCGCCAACGCCGACGTCTACATCCGCAGACGACCCGGGCTTGGCGACGCCCTCGCCTACGAGACGAAGATGAGCGCCCATGGGGCCGAGACCTCGGTGGCCGGCATGCTCGACCGCCTGCTTCGGAACCAGCCCGGATGGCCCTGGGTCTCACCGGCAGCCTACACGGTTGTCGACGGCGTGGTCGTTATCTCCTCACCGCGGGACCTGACCGCCTGGAAGACGAGGCAGCGTCCCGAAGGCCTCAGCACGGTCGAGGCGATGATTGTGGAGGAGATCCGGGCCGCCGGGCTGATGGACATGGGGCACTCGCTGGAAGGGGGCATGCTGGGGGAGGGCATGCTCGCGTACAAGGCCAAGCGGGGCGGCATCGGCTGGCTGATCGCCACCGATCGGCCGACCACGACCGCCAACGTCCTCGGGGCCCTGGATCCCGCCAAGCGACGGAGGCTTTGCACGAACGGGGTGTTCTGGTCCATGGTCGCCGGGCGACGCAAGATGGCCCGGGTGTTCCTCGCCGGCGGGGCCGAGATCAACGCCGAATGGACCTACTACGGGTCCGACAGCGACGAACCGTTCGCATGGATCAAGAAGCACGGGGGCCTGCCCGCGCTGCACATCGCGGCCAGGACGGGGGATCCGGAGTTCGTGGGCATGATGATCCGCGCCGGCGCCAAGCCGGACATCATGGACGAGTCGGTGGGCACGGCGCTGCACGTGGCGGTCGAGCGGGGCTCCTACATGGCCGCCGCCGCCCTTGTCGTCGGCGGTGCAAGTGTTGATATCTCATGCAAAGGCACGCGCCCGCTGCACCTGGCGGCTGAGGGCGGCCACAAGAAGATCGTCGCCCTCCTGCTGGACAAAGGCGCCCGTGCCGACTCGCCGTCGCCGGGCGGCACGCCCGCCCAACGCGCCGGCGCCGCGGTGAAGCGACGGGAGAAGGAGCTTAAGGACGCGGTGGGTAAGCGAGTAGGCGAACTCCGGAAGCGCATCGCGGTGTTTCGCGAGATTGTCACGATGTTCGAGACGAACGACGAGCGTCGGGCGGTGCCCGACCGCTAAACGGTGGGCTGCGCGCACTGTTTTAGCGGCGGGGCATCGCCCCGCGCGGGTTCCGCCCGCCGCTACAGGTCCTCGTCGACCCGCGTGGTCAGGTCGAAGTCCACGTCGTAGGACTCGCCGTCGAATTCCGTGGTCATCTTGAAGCCCGAGTTGCGGAAGACCGTCAGCATGGGCTTGTTGACGGGCAGCACCTTGGCGCAGAACCGCTTGATGCCGCGCTCACGGGCGATCTCGGCGAGGTAACGCATCAGGAAGCTGCCCATCCCTTTCTGCTGCCACTCGTCCTGGACGATGAACGCGATCTCGGCGACCTGGTTCTTCGGGTCCAGGAAGTACTGCGCGAAGGCCACGATGTTCTCGCCGGCCGGGCTGGGCACCACGCCCACGATGGCCAGGTCGTTGCGGTAGTCGATGTTCGTCAGCTTCTGGACGGCCCGGTGAGGGAAGGTCATCTTGCTGGTGAAATAGCGGGTGTGGACGGACGCCTGGCTGAGCGAGTAGAGCATCTCGGCCAGCGCCGGTTCGTCGGTGGGCTTGATCGGGCGGAAGAAGATCTGCGCTCCGTCCTTCAGCGTGTCGTACCGCTCGAGTTCCTGGGGATACTCGACCTGTTCCCAGGCCAGTTCGATCTGGTCTTCGGGCAGATACTTCTGGGCCTTGGCCGCCTCGATCAACTCGTTGCGGAACTTCGGGTGAGCGATGTTGATCAGCGACAGGACGCGCTGGCGGATGCTCTTGCCGTGCAGATACGCAATGCCGTACTCCGTGACCACGTAATGCACGTCGCCGCGCGTGGTGACCACGCCTGCGCCCTCGGTCAGGTGGGGCACGATGCGCGAGACACTGCCGTCCCGCGCCGTCGAGGGCAGGGCGATGATCGCCTTGCCCCCGCGAGACCGCGCCGAGCCGCGAATGAAGTCCACCTGCCCGCCGATGCCGCTGTAGAAGTTGTATCCCAGCGAGTCCGAGCAGACCTGCCCCGTCAGGTCGACCTCCAGCCCGACGTTGATGCCCACCATCTTGTCGTGCGAACTGATAACGAACGGGTCGTTGACATATTCCGAGGGTCTGAACTCGAAGAACGGGTTGTCATTGACGTACTCGTAAAGCCGCTGGGAGCCCATGCAGAAGCTCGCCACCACCTTGCCTCGGTTAATCGTCTTTCGCGAGCAGTTAATCGCCCCGCAGTCGACCAGGTCGATAATCCAGTCGCTGAACATCTCCGTGTGGACGCCGAGGTTCTTCTTCTCCTTGAGGAACTCGGCCATCGCTTGGGCGATGCTGCCGATGCCGCACTCGATCGTGCTGCCGTCTTCGACCAGGCGCGCGATGTTCAGTCCGATACGTCGAAGCGTGTCGTTGGGCTCGCCGACGGCGGCCTCGATGACCGGCTCGTCGAAGGGCACGAGGACGTCGATGGCGTTGATGTGGATGAAGCTGTCGCCCATGGTGCGGGGCATTTTGGCGTTGACCTGCGCGATGACGTACCGCGCGTTGGCGGCGGCCGACTTGACGATGTCCACTGACACGCCCAGGCTGCACATGCCGCTGGCGTCCGGCGGGGCTACGCTGATCATGGCCACGTCAATGGGGATCCGCCCGCTTTCGAACTCGCGCGGGATCTCCGAGAGAAAAATCGGCGTGTAGTCGCCGATGCCCTCGGCCATCGCGTCGCGGACGTTGTCGGCGACGAAGAAGCTGTTCATCTTGAACCGCTCGCGGAACCTCGGATCCGTGTACGGCGCGGTGCCCATCGTCAGCATGTGGATGATGTGGGCGTCGTAGATGTCCTCGGAGTGGGCCACCAGTGAGTCCACCAGGTGCTGCGGCTGGGCGCACCCCGTGCCGATGAAGATGTTGTTTCCCGGCTTGATCAGCTTGATCGCGCCCTTTGCGGTGTCGATCAGGTCGCCGTACTGCTGTGTCCAGTCGAAGTCCTTCATGCTGCTCTCGGTTCCGCATGATGCGGCTGTTATACGTTCTCGACACTAATCCTGGCGTCGACGGCGATCGGCGTGACACCGGCCGGTCCGACGACGTACGGGTTGATGTCCATTTCCTGAATCTGGGGGAACTCGGTGACCAGTTGCGATATCCGTTGAATCGCCTCGGACAGGGCGTCGATGTCCACGCCCTCCTGTCCGCGAAAGCCCGCGAGCAACTGGAATGTCTTGGTGCGGACGAGCATCTCGCTAGCCTCGTCGGCTGTGATCGGTGCCAGGTGGAACGCGACGTCCTTGAGGACCTCGACCATCACGCCGCCCATGCCGAACATGAGCATCGCCCCGAAGTGCGGATCCCGATGCATGCCCAGGATCACCTCGCGACCGGCGGCGCACATCTCCTGGACAAGCACGCCGAGGATCTTCGCCTCCGGCTCGGCCTTCGGGATGCGGTACATCATCAGGTCGAACGCGTCGGCGACCTGCTGGGCGCTGGTCAGCCCCACCTTGACCCCGCCGACGTCCGACTTGTGCGAGATGTCGGGCGACCAGATTTTCATGACCACGGGATAGCCCAACTGGTCTGCGATACCGACGGCCTGCTCTGCGGTGGTGGCAATCGAGCCCTTCGGGGTGACGAAGCCGTAGGCCTCGAGGATCTCCTTGGACTCGTTCTCGCCGATCTCCCGCATATCGCGGCGCAGGTGGCGGTCGATGATCCGCTCGACCTTGCGGCGGTTGACCGGGAAGAGCTTGACCACGCGCTTGGGGCGGGCCAGCCAGCGCACGCGGTCGTGCATCACGCGCAGGGCGGCGATGGCGGATTCCGGTGAGTCGTATTGCGGGATGCCTTCGGCGCGGAGCACGTCGACGCCGTTGGCGACCATGGCGGCCCCGAGGAAGCAGGCGAGGATCGGCTTGCCGGGGTTGGCCTTCATCGCGGCGGCCGCCGCCCGGGCCGTCCCCGCCACATCGGTCATCGCCTGGGGCGTCAGCAGGAGAATGACCGCGTCGACGCCCGGGTCGGCCAGCGCAACCTGGAGGGAAAGCTCGTACCGGTCGGCCAGCGCGTCGCCCAGCACGTCGATCGGGTTGTGAACGTTGGCCGCCGGCGGCAGACCCGCGGCCAGCTTGTCGATCGACTCGGGTGTGAGCTTGGCAAACGTCAGGCCCTGCCGCTCGATCGCGTCGGCGGCCATGATGCCGGGCCCGCCCGCGTTGGTGACGACGGCAACGTTCGTGCCGGCCGGCAGGGGCTGGCTGACGAACGCCTGCGCGAGGTCGAACTGCGTCTTGACCGAATCGCAGCGGACGATCCCCGCGCGGTCGAAGACGACCTCGTAAGCCGTCTCGTCACCCGCCAGCGAGCCGGTATGCGAAGACGCCGCCTGGGCCCCCGCGCCCGTGCCGCCGGACTTGATCAGCAGGATCGGCTTGTTCTGGGATATCCGTTCGGCATGGCGGACAAACGCGTCGCCATCGGCGATGCTCTCAAGGTAGCCCGCGATGACCTTGGTTTCCGGATCGGCGCCCATCGCCTCGATCACGTCCAGTTCGTTGACGTCCACCTTGTTGCCGATGCTCACCAGCGTGCTGAAGCCGATGCTGTTGGCCTTGGCCGTGTCGAGAATCGCCGTCAGCAGCGCGCCGCTCTGGGAGATGTATCCGATATGTCCCGCGAGCGGCAGGTCGCCGCCGAAACTCGCGTTGAGCTTCTGGCCGGGCACCATGATGCCGAGGCAGTTCGGCCCCACGATACGCACCTTGCCCGACCGCGCGATCTGTGCGATCGTCTCCTCGAGCTTGCGCCCCTCGGCGCCGACTTCGCGGAAGCCCGCGGTGATGATGATGGCGGCCTGCACGCCGATGTTCGCGCACTGCTGCATCACGGCCGGGACCGCCTTGGCCGGAACGACGATACAGACCAGTTCGGGCACGTCCGGCAGCGATTTCAGGTCCGGGTAGCATGTCAGCCCGTACATCTCGTCGCACTTGGGGTTCACCGGCATGATCGTGCCCGCAAACCCGCCGTCGATCAGGCCCGTGATCAGCACGTTGCCGACCTTGCCTTCCTGCAGCGACGCTCCGACAACCGCTACCGACTTCGGTTCAAAAAAGGCCCTGAGGCTCATCGTCTCTCTTCATCCTTTCAGGTCGCCCGCCCGCCGGGGCGCCGGCACTGCACACCCGCACTCATAACCCGTGGACAGCGAACACCTTCGCGCTAACCGCGTCAATAACCTTTTGCACGTCCGGCAAGACGGCGGCCCGCTGGGCCGCGTCCGTCACCAGCACGCGATCGCGCAGCCCACTGTGCCAGTCCGTCGTCTCCATCATCACCCCGCCCAGGCCCAGGCTCATGTCGTTGGCCTCGCCGTCGGCCCCGCAGAGAATGCTCCACGCCAGCGTCCAGCCGCGAACGGTGTTCGCCACGTTGTATCCACCGCCGCCGACGGCCAGCACGCTCGTTCCGCGGGCCAGCACGCGGGAAACCACGTCGGCGTAGGCGTTGTTTGTCAGGTTCATGTGCGTCAGCGGATCGCCCGCCAACCCGTCCATGCCGAGTTCCAGCACGATCACGTTGGGGGTGTAGGCGTCCATGAGTGGCTCGGCGACGGCTTGGAATACCGCCGCATACGCCTCGTCATAGATCCCCACCGGGAGGGGCACGTTGACGCTGAAGCCTTCACCGTCGCCCACGCCGATTTCGTCCACCCAGCCCGTGCCCGGAAACAGCGTCTTGCCGTTCTCGTGGAACGACACGGTCATCACGTCCGCCCGGTCGTAGAACGCCTCCTGCACGCCGTCGCTGTGGTGGGCGTCCACGTCAATGAACATCACGCGCTTGCCCCCGTCGGCCAGACGCATGCAGGCCAGCACGACGTCGTTGAGGTAGCAGAACCCCGCCGCCGCTCCGCGGTGGGCGTGGTGGTAGCCGCCCGACGGATTGAACGCCACCTTCGCCTCGCCGGAGAGGATAAGCTCCGCCCCCCTCAGCGACGCCCCGCAGGCGAGGGCGGCATAGTCGTAGAGCCCCTCGAAAACCGGACAGTCGCCCACGCCGATGCCCATCTCGATGCCTTCGATGTCAAGGTGGCCTTGCGTGGCAGCTTCCAGCGCGTCGAGATAAGCCGCGTCGTGGAACGCAAGCAGGTCCGCCCGAGTCGCCATCGCCGGTGCCACCTCGCGCCGCCCGGACCCGTCGAGCAGGCCCATCGACGCCGCAGCCCGACGGACCTTGCCCGCTCGCTCGGAGCTGAACGGACAGCCCGGCGGGTAGCGATACTGCTCCAACTCGTCCGAGTGAATGAACGCCGCGTCAACGGGCGTTGTTTGTTCGCCAGCAGGAAAACCCACGCGAAAGCTCCAGCAGGTTGGTTCGGGGCGCCCCCTCCCAGTGTGTCCAAAACATCAAAGCACTACGAAACATAGCAGGTTCCCCTGGGAAATGCACGAGGATTCCAGGATTGACCGTGGAGTACCTGTCGGGAACCGGACGACCTGCCCCTCGCCTCCGGGTGGCGCGGTCCGTGGCATCCCGGCCAAGACGCCTGGCCGCTCCGCAGCCGCATGCCGCGACCGAAAACGCCCCCGGACCCGTCGGCCGGGAGATCGTCGCTCAGGCCGCGGCCTCGTGCGTGCTGGGACCCCTCGCCCAGGACCGTCGTGCCGGACTACCGCTGTCGCTTGACGCCAATAACGAGGCGGGCAAGGTGGTTGGCCTGGGCGGCGGGGATTGTCGTCTTGCCCGCCAGTTGCCGCTCCTCGTTGGCGCGCAGGCCCACGCTGGACGGGCGGGCCTTGACCACCAGGACGTTGTCGACGTCATAGAACGAGCAGGTGATCTGGAAGCGTGTGGGGACGGCCAGCAGGTTCGTCAGCTTTGCCTTCCAGACGATAGTGACAGTGTCCTCAGTGATGGGCCTGTTGGGATCGGCCCCGCTGGTGACGAGTTTCCAACTGATGTCGCGCAGCTCGGCGCCATTGAAGACGAACAGTCCGCCGCAGACGGCAATGTAAGGTTGCTTGGCGACGAGGCGCTCGGGCGGGGCGACTCGCGTGATGGCCAGCCAGTGCGGGCCCTCGCGACTGTAAGCCATGCGCGCCTGCAGGCCGTTGCGAGAGAAGGTGTTCGTCGTCTTCGCCTCGTCGCCCGGAGGCAGGTCGTCAAGGGCGGCGAGGCCCCGGCCGATGGTGGCGTTGAGTTCCTTGTTGTCCTTGACGTCCCAACCGTCGCATCGGCCGGCCAATTGGGTCGGCAGGGCGAGGGTGGCCGGCGCGCCCTTGTCGCCGCCCGGGGTGGGCAAGGTATAGAATAGGACCAGCGCGACGACCTTGTCGTCGTCATTGACCTTCAGGGCGATCCGGGCATCGGCATTGGCGGGGCTGCACTCGTACTTGCGCACCGTCATGCCGCCGGGGGCCTTGGCCTGATCGATCAGCTTGGCGCCGAAATCGCCCAGGAGCGGCTCGAAGTCGTCCAGATCGGCCAGCGGGCCGGGCTTCTTGGCCGCCGGGACGGCCGCAGGCCGGGCAGTTCGGGACGCATCGTCCGGATCGGGCAGATAGTCGGTCCGGGTTCGGGCGGCGGGGGACTTGGCGTCGGCCTGCCCGGCATCGCGCCTGGCCCGGTAGTCCGAGAGCATCCAGCCGACCGCCCAGGCGATGGCGATGGCAAGGGCCCCGCCGATGATCAGCGGGACCTTGTAGTCCCTGCAGAACTCCTCGAAACCGTAGTCGCCGCTGCGACGGCGCAGGCGTGTGCGGGCCGGGTCGTTTTCGTCCGGCTGATGGAGCGTCTTGGCCGGTGGCGAGGCCTGTGGGGTCCTGGGTCCGGACGGAGCGGTCGACGGCTTGGGAAGCGGTGCCGTGGGTGGGGGCTCTACGGCTGTGGACTGGAGCGGAGCGGTCGATGGTTTGGGCAGTGGCGCCGTTGGCGGAGGCTCGGGCACGGCAGTCGTCAATGGTGCCTGCGGCTTGCCGGGAAGGGAGGGCATTTCGGGCAGGGGCAGCAGTTGGGAGACGGTGGGCATTTCCACGACCGTCAGGGGTGCGTCGTCGACGGGGTCTGCTTCCGGCACGAGTGCGGGGGTCCCGCAGTGAGGGCACGGCTGCATCTTGCCGGAAAAACTGTCCGGCAGGTCGATCGGTTTGCTGCAGGCTGGACACGTCAGATGAATCATGACCCGTACCCGGCGGTGGTCCGCAAAATGCCTCTTGCATCATCCTGATTGTAACCGTCGAAAGGCCCGCCGTCTACGGTCCGCCGCCGTCATGTCACGACTGCGCGCATCGGCGAAGAGTCGGGCATATTTCTCAGAGAAAGCTTGAATGATTCTTTGCTGTGCCGTATAAAGTTAGGCAAGGCGAACTTTAGGAGCGTTCGGTTGACCACAGAGACAAGCGACAAGACCCGTCCCAGGCGCAAGCTCAGTGCGAGCCTGGAAGACTACCTCGAGGCGATATTCCATATCGTCGCCCGGAAGTCTGCCGCGCGCGCCAAGGACATCGCCGAACGCGTCGGCGTGAATCGCTCGTCGGTTACCGGGGCGCTGCATGCGCTGTCCGACAAGGGCTTGGTTAACTACGCGCCGTACGACGTGATCACGCTGACCGAGTCCGGACAAGAGGCCGCCGAAGACGTCGTCAGACGCCACAATGCGCTGAGCCGTTTCCTCGAGCGCGTGCTCGGGGTCGAGCGAGGCGAGGCGGAGAAGGCGGCCTGTCGGATGGAACACGCGGTCCCTCGCGGCGTGGTGGAACGGCTGGTGGCATTTGCGGACTTTGTGGCCTTGTGTCCGCGGGCCGGGGCCGACTGGATTGAGGCGTTCATGGCCAGATGTGAGTCAGGACAGGCGGGTCGCCCCTGCGACGAATGCCTCGAACAGTGTGCCGCTCACTGGCGCCAACGCAACGGAGACGGATCGGTCCGAAACGGCCGGCTGAGATGAGACGATCATGACCAAGACGCTGATGCTGACAGCAGTCCGTCCGGGTACGAAGGTGCGGGTTTCAACCATCGAGTCCGGATCGGCCCTCAAGGCGCGACTGGCGGCGATGGGCTTGATGCCGGGGGTCGAGATCGAGGTCGTCGGCCGACCGACCGGGGGGCCGGTGATTGTCAGCGTTATGGGCGGACGGCTGATGCTCGGCCGCGGGATGGCCGAGAAGATCGCCGTCCACAGGACCAAACGGTAGCGGTAGGGCGTGCAACTCGTTGTACGCGGAACGGATTGCGCGGTCGTCCCGCGTGCAGCGAGTTGTACGCCTTACTTGCCGCCCCGCATTCGCAGATGTAGGCTTTCAGGCTCGACACAGAACCAACAGACCAGGACAAGACACGCATGGATCATTTTGAGTACACCAACGGATCGCTGTATTGCGAAGACGTGCCCGTGGCGGACATTGTCGCCCAGACCGGGACGCCCGCGTACATCTACTCCAGCGCGACGCTGCTGCACCACTACCGCGCCTTTGCCGACGGCTTCGCCGACGTGAGTCCGACGATCTGCTTCTCGATCAAGTCGTTGGCGAACCTGAGCGTTCTGAAGCTCCTGACCGCCGAGGGCAGCGCGTTTGACGTGACCTCCGGCGGGGAACTGGCCCGCGCGGCAGCGGCCGGCGGACGGATGGAGCAGGTCGTCTTCGCGGGCGTGGGCAAGACCGATGCGGAGATCACCGCTGCACTGGATGCGGGAATCGGCGTGTTCAACATTGAGTCTGAAGCCGAGTTCGAGAACCTCTCTCGCCTGGCCGCCGCGGCGGGCCAGACCACCCACGCCGCGCTGCGACTGAACCCCGACGTCTACGATCCCAAGACGCACACCTACACGGCCACCGGGAAGAAGGAGTCGAAGTTCGGCGTGGACATCGAGCGGGCCGTCCGGTTCTTCGAGGCCTACGGGCATGATGAGAACGTCGCGCTGGACGGGATCCACATTCACATCGGCTCGCCGATCTACTCGCCCGACCCGTACGTCGCCGCCGTGGCCAAGACGCTGGAAGTGATCGACCGCCTGCGCGAGATGGGCTTCGAGGTCCGCACGCTGGACATCGGCGGGGGGTATGCCGCCGACTACTCCGCCGGCGCCAGTCCGGTGGCGGCCGACTACGCCGACGCCATCGTGCCCCTGCTGAAGGACACCGGCCTGGCCGTCATCATCGAACCGGGCCGCCAGATCGCCTGCAACGCGGGAATCCTGGTGACCGAGGTGCAGTATCTCAAGGCCGGCGGCGATCGCCAGTTCGCGATTGTCGACGGATCGATGACGGACATGATTCGCCCGGCGCTGTACGGGGGCGAGCATCTGATCTACCCGGTGGCCCTGGGCGAGGGTCAGGCCCCACCCGAGCGTCGCGTGGACTTCGAGGCCCCGGGCGGGACGAAGGTGGACATCGTCGGCGGCGTCTGCGAGGGCAGTGACTTCCTGGGCAAGGACCGCGTCCTGCCGCCGATGAAGCGAGGCGATCTGCTGGCGATGTTCTCGGCCGGAGCGTATGGCTTTGTGATGGCCAGCCAGTACAACACGCGCCCCCGCGCATGTGAAGTGCTTGTGGCCGGTGACACGTGGAAGGTCATCCGCCGCCGCGAAACCTACGACGACCTGCTCGCCCTGGAACGCGAAGCCCAGTAGGGCGTGCAACTTGTTGCACGCGGAACGCATACACGAGTCCTCCCGCGTGCAACAAAGTGGCACGCCCTACGCTATGCGTCTGGCGCGCTATTTGCTCGCGCGCCACAGGCGGACGGTCTTGTCCAGTCCGCCGGAGATCACCTGCGCATCGCCGGCGCCGAAGGCGACCGCCGCAACGTGGCGCGTGTGGCCGGCCATCGTCATGATCTCGGCGCCGCTGGCGGCGTCCCAGAGTTTCAGCAGGTTGTCCGTACCGCCCGAGACGATCCGTCTGCCGTCGCCGCTGACGGCTACCGCGCTGACCTGGCCGGCATGACCGGACAACTCACGGATGACCTTCTCGTTAGTCCAGTCCCACACGCGGATCATCCTCTCGTCACCGCCGCAGACCAGGGCCCGCCCGTCGGCGTCAAACGCGACGGCTGTTACGCTCCCACTCGTCAGCTTCAGTGTCTTGGCGAGCTTGCCGGTTTCGGCCTCCCAGACCTGTGCCGTCGCGCCGGCGCCCGATACGACGAACTTGCCGTCACGGCTGACCGCCACGCTGCCGATCTTTGCCCCGCCCCCGCGACCGGTCCACTTGAGCTTCCTGGTAGCGATGTCCCAGGCCTTGACGGTTCCGTCGGCCCCGCCGGTGGCCAGGAGTTTCGGGCCCGCCGCGATGGCCAGCACGGCCCCGGCGTGGCCGGTCAGCACACCGGCGGCGGAACCGGCCTCGGCGTCCCACAGGCGCACCGCCGCGTCGGTGCCCCCCGTGACCAGCCGCGTCCCGCCCGGAACAAACGCCAGCGCGCTGACCTCCCCGCCGTTGCCGGCCAGCGTCTTGCCCTTGGCGCCCGTGGCGGCGTCCCACAACGTCACCGCGCCGCTGCTGCCGCGCTCAGCGCAGGCCACGTACTTGCCCTTGCTGTCGGCCGCGACGGCTGTCACCGGCGAAGCGCATCGCAGCGTCAGCGTGGCCGCGGCGCCGGTGGCGTTCCACAGACGCACGGGCTTGTCCGAGCCGGCCGAGACGATCCACTTGCCGTCGCCACTGTACGCCACCGACGAGACCGTGCCCGCGTGACCGGCGAGCGCTGAAATCTCCCCACCGGCAGGGTCCCAGACGCGAAGGGCCCGGTCGCGTCCGCCCGAGATAACCCGCTTGCCGTCCGGACTGAACGCCACCGCCGACACCTGCCCCGTGTGCCCGCGCAGCGTCTTGCGGGCTCGCTTGCCGGGAACGTCCCAGGTCTTGATCGCACCGTCCGCCCCCGCGGAAACCACCTGCAAGCCCGTCGCGTCGAACGCGACGGCCGTTATCGCCCCCGCGTGCCGCCCGGTCATGTTCTTCGTCTCGCCGGTGGCGACCTTCCACACCGTCACCGTCCCGGCACTGGTTCCGCCGGCCAGGGAGGCCCCGTCGGCACTGAAGGCCAGCGCGCTGATGTCCGCGCCCGCGCCGCCAAGGGCGCGAAGGGGCTTTCCGGTCGTTGCGTTCCACAGGCGGACGCCCTCGCCTGCCGTAGCCAGCAGCCCACCGCGTGGAGCACACGCGGCGGCGAAGGCCATCTCAGACCCGTCGCCCAGCGCGAAGACTTCCTTGCCGTCACCCACGTTCCAGACCTTCGGTTTGCCCGATGAGTCCGCGATCAGCACGCGCCCGGCATCTGCGCTGAAGGCGGCGGCGAGCACCTGGCGGGCCGATGTCTGCGACCGGCTCAGTTCCCTGCCCGTCGCGGCGTCCCATGTGGCCAGGTGTCCGTTCCACGAGACGGCCGCTACCTGCTTGTCGCCCGGGGCGAACACCGCCGCCGCCGTCCCGCTGTCGTGGCCGTCCAGGGCGCGGGCGCTCTGGTCCATCACGCGTCGGAGGCGATACCATTCCCAGCCGCGCAGGTCCTCGTCGGATGCGTCGAGCACGCCCCGCGCGGGACCGGCATTGAACTGGCGGAGTTCGGCCTCGGCACGGGCGATCTGGTTGACGTACAACGCCCGCCGGGTCTTCTCGCCGGCGGCGACGGCCTTGGCTCGCTGCGTTTCGGCGATGCCTTTCTGGCGCTCGGCCTCCTTGCGGGCGGTCTCGGCCTTGTCACGGGCGGCGACGGCAAGCTTCTCCTGCTTGACCGCCTCGTCTCGGGCCGCAAGGGCCAGGCCCTCCTGTTTCTTGGCTTCGTTTGTCGCCGCGACCAGGGCCTTCTGCTTGACCTCCAGGTCCTTGCGAAGCTTCTGCTCCCTGACGGCCAGGTCCCGAGCGATCTTCTCCTGTGCGATCGCTTCGTCGCGTGCGGCGACGGCGAGCTTCTCTTGCTCAATCGCCTTGTTCGTCGCGATCACCAGGGCCTTCTGCTTGGTCTCGAGGTCGGTGCGGAGCTTCTTCTCCTGCTCGGCCAACTCGCGGGCGAGTTTCTCCTGTTTGACGGCCTCGGCACGCTGCTGGTCGGCGATGCCTTTCTGCTTGAGCGCCTCGGCGCGTTCGGTTTCAGCGGTCTTGCGGGCGGCGATGAGGCCGGCCTTCTGCGACTCGACGATATTCCGCTGCTTGACGGCCTCGGCTCGTTGGACTTCGGCGATGCCTTTCTGTTTGACGGCCTCGGCCCGCTCCTGTCGGGCGATCTTCTCCTGCGCGACGGCGGTGGCCCGCTCGTTCTCGACGCGGACGTAGGCCCAGACGGCGGTGGCCAGCAGCATCATCAGGACGGCGGCGGCGACGCTGACGGCGAAGCGGTGCTTGCGAATCCGCTTGCGAAGGAAGTAGGCGGTGGTGGGCTTTCGGGCGGTCAGGGGCTCGCCCGTGAGGTAGTTCTCGATGTCCTGCGCCAGATCGCCCGCCGAGGCGTAGCGGTCCGACAGTTCACGAGCGAGGGCCTTGAGCAGCAGGGCCTCCAGGTCGTCGTCGATGCTCTTGCAGACGCTCTTGGGGCGCCGTACGTCCTGGTCGACGACGCGACGGAGAAACTCGAACCGGCTGCCCGTCAGTTCGTGCGGGGGATGGCCCGTCAGCAGGCGGTAGAGGATCACGCCAAGGCTGTACACGTCGGTTCGCGTGTCGATCTCTTCCATGCGTCCGGCGGCCTGCTCGGGCGACATGTAGGCCGGCGTGCCCGTGCTCTCGCCGTCAATCGAGATGTTGTAGTTCGAGTCCTCGGCGTCGTCGTCACCGGCGAGCGTCTTGGCCAGGCCGAAGTCCACCACGTACGGCTTGCCATCGGCGTTGACCATGACGTTACTGGGCTTCAGGTCGCGGTGGATCACGCCGCGCTGGTGAGCGTGCTGGACCGCCTGGCAGATCGTCTGCATCAGCGCGAGGATCTCGCGCGGCTTGAGGTCGTTGGCCTCGACGTAGTCGTCCAAATCCAGCCCGGAGATCATCTCCATCGCGTAGAAGTACCCGCCGCGATGCAGGCCGCTGTCGTAGACCCGCGCGATGTTCGGATGCTCCAGCCTCGCGGCAAGCTCGACCTCGCGTTCGAAGCGCTGTCGGGCCTTGTCGCTGACGAACTGGCCCCGCCCCATGAACTTCATCGCCACTTCGCGCCGCGTGCTCAGTTGCGTCGCGTGCCACACCGTCCCCATCGCCCCGGCGCCCAGTTGACGCGTGATCTTGTACCCGTCGATCCGCGGCGCGCCGGTGACCGGGTCGAGCGTCTGAGACAGTTCCTCTCCGGGGGCCCGGGTGGCCTGCTCGGTCGAGCCGTCCTTGGCGGCCGGGCCGCTGTCGTCGACGGCCTCGATCTCCACGATCTCCTCCGCCTCGCCCTCGCCGACAACCGTCCGGTCGATGTCGACGGACTCCTCTTCGGCTTTACTGTCGTCCGGGCCGGCCGCCGGCACGGTGACGTCGAGCATGTCCTGTTGGGTCGGCGTGGGCTTGGCGCGGCGGGGCAGTGAGGGCGCGTCGTCGTCGGTCGTCGTAACGTCCAGTTCGTCGTCGCGGGCCGGCATGGTGCTGTCAAGATCCTCCGGGCTGGCCGCCCGCCCGGCCGTGGAGCCGATGAGCCTGGCTTCGAAGTCCCCGACGGCTGCCGACTCGCCCGTGACCAGCTCGACCGTCTCGTCCGGCCCGAGGTTCACTGTGACGCCCGCGTCGGCCTCGGCGTCCGGGACGTCACGGTTGACTACGATCTTCCCGTTCTTCCTGACTTCCAAACGTGCCATGGGATCCGCCTCATCGTGGAAAGGGCTCTGCACGAGCCTTTCGGTCATTCACGTGTCAACACATCAGCAAGAGTATACCGCGCCCGACCCTGCGACAGTGACGGATTCTCGGTCGCGGATACCCCACAGGGTGGAACCTGTGGGCGTTTGCGCTGTGCGCCGCGCGCGTGAATGAGACAGGACCAAACGCCCACGGGTCCCACCCCGTGGGGTATTCGCCACTTCGCAGAGTGTCCGGCGGACGCTATACTCTCGCCCATGTCCACGGAACTCAGACCATTCATGATTGGCGACGTCGAGGTCGCCATGCCGGTCGTGCTGGCGGCCCTGGCGGGATACTCGGACCTGCCGTACCGCCGACTGTGCCGCAGCCTCGGCGCGCCCTACTGTGCCACCGAGATGCTCCTGGACCGCTCGCTGACGATCTCGGGCAAGCTCCAGCGAAGGCTGCTGACGCTGACGGAAGACGATCATCCGGTGGCGGGGCAGTTGATCGGCGAGGACCCCGAGCACATGGCGGCGGCCGCGAGGCTGCTGTGCGACAAGGGCTTCGACGTGGTCGACCTGAACTTCGCCTGTCCAGTGCGCAAGGCCCTGGCGCGCGGGCGCGGCGGGGCACTGATGGACGAACCGGAGCGGGCACTGGCGATCACGCGGGCGGTGGTGGCCGCTTCGGACAGGCCCGTTACGTTGAAACTGCGATGCGCGTTCTTCCAGAGCGACGGGCGACACGAAGCGTTCTACCGCATCGCAGAAGGCGCCTTCGACGCCGGGGTCGCCGCGGTCTGCGTCCATGGGCGCACGGTGGGCGCCCGCTACGTTGGTCCGGCCGACTGGGAGTTCCTGGCCGAGGCCAAGCGTCACTTCGCCGATCAGACGATCATCGGCTCCGGGGACGTTCGCAAGCCCGTCGACGCGCTGCGCATGCTCGCCGAGACGGGCGTCGATGCGGTGGCGGCTGCACGCGGGGCGCTGGGCAATCCGTGGTTCTTCCGCCAGGTGGCGGACCTTGCGGCCGGTCGCGAGCCGTACAGACCGCCGCTGGCCGAGCAGCGCGAGGCGCTGGCGAGGCAGTTCGACGAGGCGATCGGGATCTACGGCGAACGTCGCGGGCCTCGCATCATGCGGAAGCACGGCATCAAGTACTCGCGGGTCCATCCGACGCCGAAGAAGGTACGCGTAGCGTTCGTGGAGGTGAAGAAGCCTGCGGATTGGCATCGCGTGCTTGAGGAGTATTACAGCGAGGCGTGAGGCGAGATGGCGCGCGGACGACAAGACGCCAAGAAGCAAGCTGCGATGTGCGGGGCGGTGCGGGATCGAGACGGGCGGGGCGGTGTGCGAGTGCGTCGGAAGGGACGCTGCGGGAGTAGAGATCTGAGATTTGAAATCTAAAATCTAAGATCTAAAATCGTCACTTCTTCTGTCCGGCTTTGGCGAGCTTCTCTTGCGCGGTGTGCATCTCTTCAGCCGTTGGGGCCGCGCCGCTGTCCATCATGTCGCGGAAGCAGTCGAACAGGTACGTCGCGTCATGCGGGCCCGGTGAGGCCTCGGGGTGGTACTGCACGCTGAAGATCGCTTCGGTGGGGTGCGTGAAGCCCTCGACCGTCTGGTCATTGAGGTTCACGTGGGTCACCTTGGCGCCGACGGCTTCGATCGAATCGGCGTCGACGGCAAAGCCGTGGTTCTGGCTGGTGATCTCGACCTTGCCCGTGGCCTCGTTGCGCACGGGATGGTTGGACCCGCGATGCCCGAACTTCAGCTTGTACGTGCGCCCGCCGAGTGCCCACGAGAGCAACTGATGTCCCAGGCAGATGCCGAAGATCGGCACCTTGCCGACCAGCCCTCGCAGCGTCTCGATGGTGGCGGTGACGGCCTCCGGGTCGCCGGGGCCGTTGGAGACGAATACGCCGTCGGGGCTTGAAGAGAGTATCTCGTCGGCCGACGTGGAGGCCGGCACGACGCGGACGCGACAGCCGCACTCGACGAGGTTGCGGAGGATGTTCATCTTGGCGCCGCAGTCGACGGCGACGACGGAGAAGACCTTCTCGCCATGGTCGCGATGGCCCTGGGCGAAGTCCGAGACGTATCCGTCAGCCCAGTCGTAGGCGGCCTCGGGGGTCACGACGGAGGCGAGGTCCTGACCGGCCATCGAGGGCAGGGCCCGGGCGCGGGCGACCAGTTCGGCGTCGTCGAGAATCTCGGTGCTCATCGAGCCGTTCATCGCGCCGGCGACGCGGATGTGACGCGTCAGGGCGCGGGTGTCGATGTCGGCCAGGCCCATGATGCCGTGATCGGCGAGGTACTGGGCGATGGAGGTCTCGGCCCGGAAGTTGCTGACGACGGGCGAGACTTCCTTGATGACGAACGCGCGGACCTGGATGGCGCGGTTGTAGCTTTCGATGTCCTCGACGTTCACGCCGTAGTTGCCGATCAGCGGATAGGTCATCGTGACGAT
>CAZVEV010000068.1:0-22665 GCA_964625865.1 uncultured Planctomycetaceae bacterium
CCCCCCGCCGCCCACGGCACCCGGGAATTGAGAACTGGACATGATCGAGACCACGATATCCGACGGGACGAGCTTTCTGCGTCTGGACAATCCGCCGCTGAACGCCATCACCTTCGAACTGCTGGACGAACTGCAGGCGTGCATCGTTCAGGCCTGTGCCGACCCGGACGTCTACAGCATCATGATCCTCGGGCGGGCCGACCACTTCAGCGCCGGGGCGGACCTGAACATCTTCGCCGCCCTGAAGACCGCCGACGATGCGATGCGGACCTCGCGCCTGTTCCAGGAGGCGTTCGACGCGATCGAGGCCTCGGACAAGCCCGTGGCGGCTGTGTTGGCGGGAAAGGTGATGGGCAGCGCGCTGGAACTGGCCGCCGCCTGTCACTACCGCGTGTGCGAGTCGCGGACGCGGTTTTCCATGCCGGAGGTGAATCTCGGCATCAACCCGGGGGCGGGCGGTACGCAGCGGCTTCCGCGCCTGGTGGGCCCGGCCGCGGCGCTGCGAATGTTGCTGACCGCTCGGCCGATCGGGGCCGTCGAGGCGGGGAAACTCGGCCTGGTCGACGCTGTCTGCGATGCCGAGCAGCTTGTGGGGACCGCCCGGAACCTGCTGGACCGCCACGGCGGGCCCCGGGCGACCCGCGATCTGACGGACAAGGTCAGCGACGCCAAGGTCAACGCCGCCGCATTTGCCCAGGCCCGCAGCCGCGCCGCCCGCGGCCGCCCCGAGATCATCGCGCCGCACCGGATCATTGACGCCGTCGAGACCGGGCTGGCCGAGTCGTTCAACGCCGGGCTGGTCCGCGAGCAGGAGATCTTCGCCGAGTGCATGGCCACCGCCGCAACGCGGAACAAGATCTACGTCTTCTTCGCCACGCGCAAGACGGCCCACGCTCCGGACCTGGACGACGTCGAGGCAAGCACACCCGCGACGGCGGGGGTGGTGGGCATGGGGGCGATGGGCACGGGCATTGCGCACGCGTTGATCATCGCGGGTCTGCCCGTGACGGTCTGCGACGAAGACGCTGACGCCCTGGCTCGCGGGGCGGGGCGGATTCGCACATCCGTCGAGAAGCGTGTAGCCGACGGCAAGATGAGCCCCAAACGGGCCCAGCGCATGCTTGGCTTGCTGACGACCACCACCGACTGGTCGGACCTGGCCCGCGCGGAGATCGTGATCGAGGCGGTCTACGAGGACGTCGCGGTCAAGCAGGCGGTCCTGGGGCGGCTGGAGTCGATCTGCGGACCTGAAACGATCATTGCGACCAATACATCCACCTTGTCTCTGGACGTCCTGGCCGACGTCCTGACGCGTCCTGAGCGGTTGGTGGGGCTGCACTTTTTCAACCCGGCCCACCGCATGCCGCTGGTCGAGGTCATCCGCCACGAGGGCATCGACGCAGCCGTCGCGGCGACGGCACTGAAGTTCACCCGCGCCATCCGCAAGACGCCCGTGCTGGTTCGCAACCGCGAGGGCTTCATCGTCAATCGCCTGTTCATCCCGTATCTCAAGGAGGCCTTCACGCTGCTGGGCGAGGGGGCCGCCGCCCCGGACATCGACGCAGCGATGGTCGAGTTCGGCTTTCCGATGGGCCCGCTGACGCTGATCGACATGGCGGGGATCGACATCCTTGCGGCCACCGACGCGGTACTGGTCGAGGCCTTCCCCGACCACGGTCCGCTCTCGCCGATCGTCGACAGGCTCGTGCAGGCCGGGGCGCTGGGGCAGAAGACCGGCTGCGGTGTGTACAGGTACGAGGCCGGCGACTATACTCCCTGCGACAGTGAGGCGACCGCCGCGATCATCGCCTCGGTGCAGGGCGATGCGGGCACCGCCCCCCGGGAGGTCTCCCGCGAGGAGATTACCGACCGCCTCGTGCTTAGAATGGTTGCCGAAGCCTTCTGCGTGTTTGAAGACGGCATTGCCCAGCGCGAGTCGGACATTGACGCGGCGACCGTGCTGGGGACCGGCTGGCCCGACTTCCGCGGCGGAGTGATTCGCCATGCACGCGAGTTGGGCCTCGACGCCGTCGTCAAGAAGCTGGACGGCCTGGCGGCGACGCTGGGCCCGCGGTATCGCCCGTGTGAGACGTTACGTAACTTGGCAGCATCGTGCTGATATGCGATGCTTGAGGCGCGGTGTGACGCGTCACCACGGGGCTTGTCCCCGTGGAACGGTGATTGGGCACTAGCGGCGAGTGATCTCCAGCATCTCCTCCCCCGCCCGCCGAAGGCGGGCGGGGGAGGAGAGGAATGTATGTCGTCGCGGTTAGTGACGAATCATGGCTCCACCGGGACAAGCCCGGTGGTGGCCGCAGCGCCGCGCAGGTATGAACGAGCCACCGCAAGGTTTGAAAGGATAGACAATGGCAGATGCTGTGCTGAAACCGAAGAAGATCGCCGCCGCCGGGCAGATGAAGGCCCTGATGGGGCAGTATTATATGGACATCATGGGCGAGGGATCGTCCGAGCGGAAGACCGCCTGGTGCACCAGCGTGGGCCCGGCTGAGCTGCTGCTGGCGCTGGGCTTTGACGTGTATTTCCCCGAGAACCACGGGGCGATGCTCGGCGCGACGCGGATGGCGACGGATCTGATCCCGGCCGCCAACGCGGTGGGCTACTCGCCGGACATCTGCTCGTACCTGACCAGCGACATCGGCTCGCACCTGGAGAACAAGAGCCCGTTCCAGAAATTCGGCCTGCCCGGCCCGCCGAAGGCGGACATCCTGGTCTTCAACACCAACCAGTGTCGCGACGTGAAGGACTGGTTCCAGTGGTACGCCCGCAAGTGGGACGTGCCCTGCATCGGCGTGCACACGCCGCGCTCGATCGGCGGGGTCAACGAGACGATTGTCGAGGACGTCGCCAAGCAGATCGAGGCCCTCGTCGAGCCGCTGGAGGCCGTCGCGGGCCAAAAGCTCGACAGGGACAAGCTCCGCGAGATTGTGAGCCTGTCAAAGGAGTGCACCGTCCTGTGGAAGGCCGTCCTCGAAGCGGCCTCGGCCGTGCCCTCGCCGTTTACGTTCTTCGACGGGACGATTCACATGGGCCCGGCGGTGGTGCTTCGCGGCACGCAGGGGGCGGTGGACTACTACAAGGTTCTGCTGGCCGAGCTGGAGCAGCGCGTCGCCGACGGCGTGGCGGCGATCGAGGGCGAGACGCATCGCATCTACTGGGAAGGCATGCCGGTCTGGGGCAAGCTGCGCGAATTGTCGACGCAGTTCATGGAGCTTCAGACCTGCGTGGCGGCTTCGACGTACTGCACCAGTTGGGTCTTCGAGGACCTTGACCCGGACAAGCCGTTCGAAGGGATGGCACGGGCGTACAGCTCGCTGTTCATCTGTCGCTCGGACGACCAGAAGGAAGCGTACATGGAGCGGATGATCGAGAAGTACGCGATCGACGGCGTGCTGTACCACGACGCCAAGACCTGCCCCAACAACTCGAACAACCGCTACGACCTGCCCCACCGCCTGCAGGCCAAGACGGGCAAGCCGTTCGTGGTGATCCACGGCGACCTGAACGACCTGCGCCTGTACTCCGAGGAGCAGTCGCGAACGAACATCGAAGCCTTCATCGAACAGCTTGCCGAAGCGTAAGACAAAAGAGTGTCCACGGATTACACGGATTAGAGGAACAGCAAACGGCCTGAACCGCAGATTTCACAGATTAGACCGATTTAGAGAAAGACTAACAGAAAGGGTCCGCGAATCATGCGGATTACATGAGGCCGAAGAGACAGGTGATGCTATCCAGTTTCTCTTCATCTTTCTGTTCGGTTTTTCTCTTCAAATCTGCCTAATCTGTGAAATCTGTGGTTAGAGTCGTTTCCGTTGTTGTCGTTATCTTGTTGTTGTTTCCGCCGTTCTGTGTAATTCGTGGACAAATGCTGTTGTTGTGTCCGACGGAGTTGTTGATGGCGTATTTCTGTGGAATTGACATTGGTGCTTCGACGGCGAAGCTGGCGGTCGTGGACGATGCGGGCACGCTCGTGGCCAGGGCCATTCGGCGAAGCGGCGTGGACTACGAGGGCGTCGCCGCCCAACTGCGCAACGAAGCGCTTGCCGACGCCGAGATCGACCCCGGGTGGATCGTCCGGTCGATCTCTACCGGCTACGGCCGTGATAACGTGCCGTGGGCCGACGGGAAGATGACGGAAATCGCCTGCCACGGGAAGGGAGCCTTCCGGCACTTCCGCGAGCCGATCACCGTGATCGACATCGGTGCGCAGGACAGCAAGGTCATTCACCTCGACGCCGACGGACGACGGATCGGCTTCAAGATGAACCGCAAGTGCGCTGCGGGGACCGGCGCGTTTATCGAGGAAATCGCCCATCGGCTGGCGCTGGAGGTTTCCGAGCTGAACGCCCTGGCCGAGGCGTCCACGCAGGACGTGCCGCTGGGCAGCTTCTGCACCGTGTTCGCGGCCACCGAAGTGCTCGCCAAGATTCGCGCCGGCGTGGCGGTGGCCGATATCGTCCGCGGCGCGTTCAGTTCGGTGGTCAAGCGGATCGTCGAGATGGATCGAGTAATCGGCCTGCTGGTGCTTACCGGCGGGGTCGTATCGCACAACCCCTGCCTTGCCCGCCTGCTGGGCGAGGCGTTTGGTACTGAAGCCCACATGCCCCCACACGCCCAGTTTGCCGGCGCCCACGGGGCAGCCCTGTTCGCCAAAGAACAGACCGAGAAAGGACTAGACGAATGCTGATCACCAACCCGCCCGTTAACATCACCGACTCGCTGGTGATGCTCGGGACCAATGAATACCCGATGTACCTGGCCATCGGCGCCGAGCAGTCCGTGCTGTTCGAGGGCGGTATCGGGGCGATGGGGCCCGTGGTGGCCGAGCAGATCGCCACCCTCGACGTCGATCCGGCCTCGGTGGGGGCCCTCGTCGTGCCCCACGCGCATCCGGACCACGTGATGGCCGTGCCCAAACTGCGCGAGCTCTTCCCCAATGCGACGGTCTACGCCTCGCCGGTCGCTGCGGGCGTGATGGCTGCCGAGAAGGCGATCGCGTTCTTCTCGAAGATCGACCAGGCGCTGACCGCCTCGCTGCTGCAGATGGGTTCGATCAACGAATCGCACAAGCCCCAGCCGCTGGCGGAGATGACCATCCCCGTCGATGTCAAGCTGAACGACGGCGACACGGTGGGTCCCTTCACCGTCGTCGACACGCACGGCCACAGCGATTGCGGCCTGAGCTTCCACGACCCGACCGCCGGCGTGCTGGTGGTCTCGGACGCCACGCCGTACTACTTCGCCGAGTCGGACGTCTACTGGCCCTGCTATTTCACGAGCTACCGTCAGTACGTCGGCGCGATGCGTCGCCTGGAGTCGCTCGACGCCGAGGTGCTCTGTCTCGGTCACAACATGGCGATCACCGGCACGGCGGACATCCGGGCGTTCTTTGATGCGGCGATCGCGGCGACCGAGACGTATCACCGGCGCATCGTCGAGGAAATCGGCGGCGGGCGGGGAGCAGACGAACTGGCCAAGCAACTGGGCGAGGAAATCTACGCCAAGACGCAACTGCTGCCCGTCGAGTTCTTCCAGAAAAACTGCGCCCTGTTGGTCCAACAGTCGATGAGATACGCCGGCCTCAGCGCCGACGAATAAACGGCAGGGCATCCACGGACTACACTGATTACACGAATTGGAACACAGAAAGAAACGGAAAGAGGAACCGCAGATTACACAGACCAGGCAGATTTAGAAAAGAAGAAGATACAGACGTGACGGGCCCACAAGACGAAAAACAGATGATGACTTGTACATGCCTCCGATCTTCTGTTCTTTCTGAATCCTTCTAATCTGTGAAATCTGCGGTTAACTCTTCTCTGCCGTCTTGCCGTTTTCGTTGTTCCTGAGAAAAGGACGAACATGATGACTTCGCAAGTGCTGGGCACCGGACACTTCGTTCCGCCGAAGGTCGTGACGAACTTCGATCTGATGGAGATGATGGAGACCACCGACGAGTTCATCGTCACGCGGACCGGCGTTCGCGAGCGCCGCCACGCCGAGCCCGACGTCAGCGCGACGGACCTGGCCGCCGCCGCCTGCCGCGCCGCGGTGGCTGACGCGGGCATCGAGATGGACCAGATCGACCTGCTGATCATGAACACCATCACGCCCGACCACCACGACCCCGGCTGCGGGTTCTTCCTCCAGCCCAAGCTCGGTCTGGCGGGCATTCCCGTAATGGACATCAAGGAGCAGTGCTGCGGCCTGATCTACGGCATGTCGATCGCGGACCATTACATCAAGGCCGGCACGTACACGTACGTGCTGGTTGCCTGCGGCGAGGTACTGTCCAAGCGGATCGACGGGTCGTATGACGGGCGGAACATCGGGATCCTGCTGGGCGACGGGGCGGGGGCGGTCGTGGTCGGACCGTCCGACGATGAGAACACCGGTATCCTATCGACCATCCTCCACGCCGACGGAACGCACGCCAAGGCGCTGTACTCCGAGGCGCCGGGGACGGGGCAGGGCAAGGCGGCGTTCATCGACGAAGACGACGTGGCGTCGGGAAGAGTCCACTTCCGGATGGACGGCAAGACGGTGTTCGAGAACGGCGTAGCCGGCATGGCCGGGGCGGCCGAGGAATCGCTCGAAGTCAACGGCCTGACGCTCGACGACATCGACATCCTCATCCCGCATCAAGCGAATCTGCGCATGTTGGAAACCGTCATCAATCGCGTGGGCATCGAACCCGAGAAGGTCTTCATCAACGTCGAGCAGTTCGGCAATATGGCGTCGGCGTGCCTGCCGATCGCGTTCGACCAGGCCCGCAAATCCGGCCGCGTCAAGGAAGGCGACCTGGCCCTCCTGGTCGCCTTCGGTTCCGGCTTCGTCTGGGCCTCGGCCCTGGTAAGGATGTAACGCGTAGGGCGTGCAACTTGTTGCACGCGGATGGGGCAGAGCGATCGTTCCGCGTGCAACCAAGTTGCACGCCCTACGATTTGGCGCTGGTGCGGATGTAGACCTGCGTTGTCGGGAGTATCACGCCATGAACAACTCGGGGCGCACCTTGAACCGGCGGGCGAGTTCTCGCAAGTGCTCGACGGTCAGCGAACGATCACCCTTGAGGATCTTCGAGCCCATGCTGACATGGACGCCCAGCAGGCGAGCGAGGTCTGATGCGCTCATGTCGTTCTCGTCCAGCAGCCGGCGCAGGACGTCGATCCCGCTCAGGTCGGTCGTGTCGATGCCGTGGCGGCGGGACTCGTAGGCCTGGACGAGTTGCACGAGCGTTTCCATGTACAGTTCCTGCCCCTTGCTCAGCTTGCCCACAGCCATCAGGCGGTCAATCATCTCGATCGTGTTCTCGTAATGCACGTCGTCCATGAGAGCCTGCGGGGGCATCAACTCAACAAGGTCCTCAAAGCGACGGGGCAGTTTCTCTTTGGTACTCTTGGTCGTAGGCATGGCTATTCCTTCCACGTGCCCTGGTCGTACTCTTGGTGCGTTAGTACCGCCCGCACGTTGATCAACTGATAGTCATATCGAATGCGGGCCACCAGGCGGTACTTGTTGCCGCCGATGTTGAATACGGTCAACGTATCACCGGTTGCGATGTTCACGCCGTCGGCGTGCGGATAGGTCTGGCGAACATCCTGAAGACTGGTCCAAGTGCCATGGGTCGCCGTCTTGTACCAGAGCCTCAGCGGCACCTCGGCGTCACCGTGGTGCTGCCAGAATTCGCGCAGTGGTTTCAGGCTGATCACTCGCACATAGACATTATGTCTAACCGCCGTCAGGAAGTCAAGAGTGGCTTGGACAGACGTCCGCTATCCGTTAGAGAATCTCTTCGAGCGTGTCGCAGGCCAGGCGGATCACGGGGGGGCAGGTTTCGGCGAGGGTGCCGGAGTCGCGGGCGGCGGCGAACTTCTCGGGGGTGTCGATTTCGCAGCCGAGCAGTTCCTTGCAGACGATCGAGCCGTGGGCGGCGGTGATGCGGCTCATCAGTTCCCGGGTGAGTCTGGCGGTGTGGGCCTTGGACTCGCGGTCTTCGGCGTCCTGGCTGCCGCGGGCCAGACCGATGGCCATCGTGGCGCCCGTGACGGCCCCGCAGGGTCCGCCCGTACCCGCCATGCCTCCGGCAAACCCGGTGGAGATCCGCAGTGCGGCCGGCAGGTCCAGGCCAAGCTGTTCGGCGAACGCAGCCAACACGGACTGCGAACACGAGAACCCTTGCTTCTTGAACGCCATCGCATCATCAGCTTTACTCATGGTCTGTCCTTCTGTAAGGTTGAAGGTTAGAGGTTAAAGGTCGAAGGTCAAATGTCAAAGGTCGACCCTGTGGCGCCAAGACCGTCCAAGGCGGACTTTCGACTTTCGACGGTCCAATGTCCACTCTCAAAGGTCTGCCCGCCGAAGCCTTGGCGAAATCGGGCGGGCCTTTGACCTTCAACCTTTAACCCTGCAAAGGAACGAACGCGTGCATGAGATGTCGATAGCCATGGAGCTGCTGAGCCAGTTGCGGGCCGTGGCGGCGGCCAACGATCTCGTGACGATTGACACCGTCGCTATAGCCGCCGGCGCCATGCGCGCCATCGTGCCCGAGGCGCTCGACATCGCCTTCGAGTGCGCCTCAGCCGGCACGTGCGCCGAGGGGGCCACGCTGTCGCTGGATATCGTTCAGCCGCGCGGGCGATGCCGCGAGTGCGGCACGGAATTCGGCTTGGAGATTGACACGTTCCTCTGTCCGCACTGTAATCTTGCCGACGTTGAGTTGATTGCGGGCAACGACATCATCCTGACGTCGGTGACCGGCCAGAAACGAGAGGATCCGGGCGACAATGAAGATTAACGTAGTCAAGAGCGTACTCGAGGCCAACGACGCGGTGGCCCAGGGCAATCGCGGGCGCATGGAGTCCGCGGGCGTGTTGGCCGTCAATATCACCAGCGCGCCGGGCAGCGGGAAGACCTCGTTGCTGGAAGCGACCCTGCCGGCGCTGGCGCCGGAGCTGGGGTCGGCCGTCGTGGTGGGCGACCTGCAGACCACGCGAGATGCCGAACGCCTCGGTGCGCTGGGCGGCCAGGTCACGCAGATCAACACCGAGGGGGGCTGTCACCTGTCGGCCACCCAGGTTGCCGAGGCCCTGGACGGGCTGAACCTGGCGGACCTGGCCTTCGTGTTCATCGAGAACGTGGGCAACATGGTCTGTCCGGCGGGCTTCGACCTGGGCGAGCACGTGCGGGTGGCGATGCTCTCGGTGCCCGAGGGCCACGACAAGGTGGCCAAGTACCCCACGCTGTTCCAGCCGGCCGACGTGATCCTGCTGAACAAGATTGACCTGGCCGACGTGTTGGATTACGACCGGTCATGCGTCTATGATGACCTGTCGAAGATCAACACCCGCGCGCCGGTCATCGAGATGTCGGTCAAGACGGGGCAGGGCATGGACGTGTGGCTTGACTGGCTTCGCCGGCGCCGCGGGGCCAGCGACGGTCAGGCGAGTTGACCGGTTTTCGGCGAACCTGACAGGCGCTTGCGGGTTTCGCGCGGTTGATTTCGCGCGGGGTTTCGATTGAGTTCCCTCGACGCTGTCGGTGACGGTGCGCCGTGACGCCTTGCGGGGGCGGACGGCACACTGTTGTCCGGACGTTCCGGGATCGGGCACCGTTTTCTGCAGGTCTAACCACACTGCAGTGAATGGGTTATCACGATTGGGCTCGTCCGGGCGGCGCGCGAAACCGCAAGCGGCTTGCCGGTGCGTCGATTGGAGTTTACTCGAGTTCCTTTTCGTCGGTGAAGTATCTCGCGGAGCGGTCTTTTCCGCACGGAGACTTTTTTGAGGAAATCCATGGATTTAGGGTTGTCCATAGGTGGACGGTATGGTATTAGTGAATAAAATCACAGTCTACTGTGTAACAACTGGCGTTAGAAGCAAACGGGGTCGTTCGCGTGAACGGCTCCGTTATGTTTAATCGTGAGTTCGCTTCGGGCGGACGACGGGTTGGTGCCGGCAGTAATCGAGGTAGGTGCATGAGCGAAACACTCGAAGCAGCGGTCAAAGAGATATGCGAGGCCTCCGGGAACGACCGGTCGCGCATGATGGACATCGTGCGTGCGGTCCAGGAGCAGTTCGGCTGCGTCAGCAGCGAGGCGATGGACCTGATCGCAGGCGCCGTGGCGGTCCAGCGCGTGGAAGTCGAGGGCGTGGTGTCTTTCTACGCTTTCCTGTCCGGCGAGCCCAAGGGCAAGGTCGTCATTCGTCTGTGCGATGACATCATCGATGAGATGAAGGGCGCCCATCGCGTTGGCGAGGCGTTCAAGCAGGAGTTGGGCATCGACTTCGGCCAGACCACCGACGACGGGATCACCCTCGAACTGACGCCGTGCATCGGCATGTGCGATCAGGCGCCGGCGGCCCTGGTCAACGACGTGGTGGTCACGTACCTCTCCAGCGACTCGGCCCGGCGGATCGTCTCCGAACTCCGCGAGCACATGGATCCGCAGAAGCTGGTGCACAGCTTTGGCGACGGCAACAACGAGGACGACCTGGTCTGCTCGATGGTCCACAACGACATCCGCCATGCCGGCGAGGTCGTGCTGGCCGACATGGAGCCCGGCGCGGGGCTGACGGCGGCCTTGGCGATGTCGCCGAAGGAAGTGATTCGCGACGTGAACACCGCTCGGCTTCGCGGGCGCGGCGGGGCGGGCTTCCCGACGGGCATGAAGTGGAACTTCACCCGCCAGGCCGACGGCGATCAGAAGTACGTCCTGTGCAACGCCGACGAGGGCGAGCCCGGTACGTTCAAGGACCGCGTCCTGCTGACCGAGAAGCCCGACACGATCTTCGAGGGCATGACCATTGCGGGCTACGCCATCGGCTCGGACACCGGCGTGGTGTATCTCCGGGGCGAGTACGCCTACCTGCGGAACTTCCTCGAGAGCGTGCTGGCCGAGCGACGAAGCAAAGGCCTGCTCGGGGCGAACGTGTGCGGCCATGAAGGGTTCAACTTCGACATCCGCATCCAGATGGGCGCCGGGGCGTACATCTGTGGCGAGGAGACGGCCCTGATCAGTTCCTGCGAGGGCCTGCGGGGCGATCCCAAGAACCGCCCGCCGTTCCCCGCCGTCAAGGGCTACATGGGCTGCCCGACCACCGTCAACAACGTCGAGACGTTCTGCTGCGTCGCGCGGATCCTCGAGAAGAGCCCCGGCTGGTTCGCCCAGTTCGGGTCCAAGGGCTCGCCCGGTACGAAGCTGCTGAGCATCTCCGGCGACTGCGCCAAGCCGGGCGTGTACGAGGTCGAGTTCGGCGTCAAGCTGGCCGACGTGCTGGAGCTGTGCGGGGCCGAAGACGCCGCCGCCGTCCAGGTCGGCGGGCCGAGCGGCCAGTTGGTGGGCAAGGCCGATTTCGAGCGGACCGTCTGCTACGACGACCTGGCCACGGGGGGCAGCCTGATGGTCTTCGACGCGAGGCGCGACCCGCTGAAGATTGCCGCGAAGTTCATGGAGTTTTTCATCGAGGAAAGCTGCGGCTACTGCACGCCCTGCCGCGTGGGCAACGTGCTGCTGGCCGAACGTCTCGATGCGATTATCGAAGGCAAGGGCCAGGCAGGCGACCTGGAGTACCTCGAGTCGCTGGGCGCGTCGATCAAGACCGCCAGCCGGTGTGGCCTGGGCCAGACGTCAGCCAACCCCGTGCTGACCACGCTGAAGAACTTCAGGCCCGTGTACGAGGCCCTGCTGGGCGAGCCGGAAGACGGCCAGTTGAGGCGATTTGACATCAGGGCGGCCCTCGGCAAGGCCGAGTCCATCATCGGACGCCAGTCCGTCCACTATCAGGCATAGGAACCGAGCAAGACTATGAGTCAGACAATCACCTTTACGATTGACGGTGTGGAGGTCACGGGTCAGCCGGGCCAGTCGATCATGCAGGCCGCCGACGCCGCCGGAATCTATATCCCCAGGCTCTGCGCGATGGAAGGCCTCTCGATCTTCGGCGCCTGCCGCGTGTGTACCGTGATGGTCAACGGCCGCCCGCAGGCCGCATGCACCCAGCCGATTGCCGAAGGCATGACCGTCCAGAACGACAGCGACGAGATCATGGCTGTCCGGCGCGACATCATCGACATGCTGTTCGTCGAGGGCAACCACTACTGCATGTTCTGCGAGAAGAGCGGCAACTGCGAGCTGCAGGCGCTGGCCTACCGGTTCGGGATCACCGCGCCGAAGTTCCCGTACCAGTTCCCCGAGCGCGGCGTGGACGCCTCGCACCCGGAGATCTTCATCGACCGCAATCGCTGCGTCCTGTGCGGGCGCTGCGTGCGGGCGTCGCGCGAGGTCGATGGCAAGGGCGTGTTCGAGTTCGTCGGCCGCGGGCCCGAAAAGCGGGTCGCCGTCAACGCCGAAGCCTGCCTCGCCCAGACCAACGCCGCCGGCGTCGACAAGGCCGTCGAGGCCTGCCCCGTCGGGGCCCTGCTGGTCAAGGGAACCGCCTTCCGCGTGCCGATCGGACAGCGCGATTACGATCACAAGCCCATCGGCTCGGATATCGAAGCCGCTTCGGCAGCAGAATAGAACGAGGTTTTAACTAATGGCGAAACCAAAGGTTGCAACGACATCGCTGGCTGGATGCTTCGGCTGCCACATGGCCCTGCTGGACATCGACGACCGCATCCTCCAACTCGTCGAGTTGATCGACTTCGACAAGTCGCCCGTCGACGACATCAAGGAGTTCACGGGCCCGGTTACCGTCGGCCTGATCGAAGGCGGATGCTGCAATGAAGAGAACGTCCACGTGCTGCAGGACTTCCGCAAGCACTGCGCGATCCTGATCTCCGTGGGCGACTGCGCGATTAACGGCGGCATCCCGTCGATGCGGAACAACATCCCGCTGGCAGAGTGCTACGCCGAAGCGTATCTGGAAGGCCGCAAGGGCCCGGCCGTCCACAATCCCGAGGGCGTGATTCCCAACGATCCGGAACTGCCCCTCCTGCTGGACAAGGTCTATCCGTGCCACGAAGTGGTCAAGATCGACTACCACCTGCCCGGTTGCCCCCCGCCGGCCGACACGCTGTGGGAGGCCCTGGTGGCCCTGCTGACGGACAAGCCCGTCGAATTGCCTTACGAGTTGATAAAGTACGACTGATCGCCGAGTCAGGAGTTCTAATGGTGGAAGGTCAAAGGTCAAAGGCTGACGGCTCGATTCTGCGGTTCGCTGCCGTCGGGACTTGAACCTGCAACCTTTAACTTTCGACCTTTAACTACTTCCACGTGGAGCCAAACAATGGTCAGTGCCAATCAAAAACGTATCGTCATCGAGCCGGTTACCCGCGTCGAGGGTCACGGCAAGGTCACCATCCTGATGGATGAGGCCAACAACGTCACCCAGGCCCGCCTGCACGTGGTCGAGTTCCGCGGCTTCGAGCGGTTCATCCAGGGCAGGCCCTTCTGGGAAGTGCCCGTCCTCGTCCAGCGGCTGTGCGGCATTTGCCCCGTCAGCCATCACCTGGCCGCCGCAAAGGCCATGGACCGCATCGTCGGCGGGGAGAACCTGACCCCCACCGCCGAGAAGATGCGCCGCCTGATGCACTACGGGCAGATGTTCCAGTCGCACGCGCTGCACTTTTTCCACCTGTGCTCGCCGGACCTGCTGTTCGGGTTCGACGCGGACGTAGCCATTCGCAACGTCATCGGCGTGGCGGCGCAGTATCCGGAGTTGGCCGTCCAGGGCGTGATGATGCGCAAGTATGGGCAGGAGATCATCAAGGCCACCGCGGGCAAGAAGATCCACGGCACCGGCGCGATCCCCGGCGGGATGAACAAGAACCTCTCGATCGCCGAGCGCGACGAGTTCCTCAAGGACATCGACCAGATGCTCGAGTGGTCCCGCGGCGCGCTGAAGATCGCCGTCGACTACACCGTCGAGAACCTCGAGACCGCCGCCCCCTTCGGCTCGTTCGACTCCAGCCACATGTCGCTGATTCGCGAAGACGGCGCGATGGACCTGTATCACGGCAACCTGCGGGCGATTACCGCTACCGGCGAGAAGATCTTCGACCAGGTGGACTACCAGGACTACAACGACTACCTCATCGAGGGGGTCAAGCCCTGGTCGTACATGAAGTTCCCGTTCATCAAGTCGATGACGATGGACGACGGCTGGTATCGCGTCGGTCCGCTGGCGAGGATCAACTGCTGCGACTCGATCGACACCCCCGAAGCCGAGGAAGCCCGCAAGGCGTTCATGGCCGTCACGGAGGGCAAGCCGAACAACATCACGCTGGCCTACCACTGGACGCGGATGATCGAGCTGCTGCATTCGGCTGAGAAGATCCGCGACCTGCTGAATGACGCGGACCTCCAGGGCGAGGACCTCGTCGTTACCGGCGAGCGGCGCAGTCACACGGTCGGCATGATCGAGGCGCCGCGCGGCACGCTGATTCACGAGTACGAGGTCGACGACAACGACCAGGTGACGATGGCGAACCTGATCGTTTCGACCACGCACAACAACCAGCCGATGAACGAGGCGGTCAAGAAGGTCGCCCAGGACCACATTTCCGGCGTGGCCGAGGTCACTGAAGGCCTGCTGAACCACGTGGAAGTGGCGATTCGCGCGTACGACCCGTGCCTCTCGTGTGCGACCCACGCGCTGGGCAAGATGCCCCTGACGGTCCAGTTGATGGACCACGAGGGCAACGTGGTCAGCGAGGCCAGTACCTGATGGTTGCGGACGGGCCCAGGGTGCTGCTGGTCGGCTTCGGCAATCCGGGGCGGCTTGACGACGGCCTGGGGCCCGCGCTGGCCGGCGCCATCGAGGCGATGGACCTGCCCGGCCTGACGGTGGAAGCTGATTACCAGCTCACCGTCGAAGACGCCGCCGAGGTGGCGCAGTATGACATAGTGGTCTTCGCCGATGCCGACACAGCCGGCCCCGAGCCGTTCTGGGTCAGGCAGATTTGCGGAGATGATGACGAGTGCATAAGCTTCTCCAGCCACTCGGTCCAGCCGACGGGCGTGCTGGCCCTGGCAAAGAGGCTTTTCAACGCGGAGCCGCAGGCGTATCTTCTGGGCATCCGCGGGTATGAGTTCAACGCGTTCGGCGAGGGCCTGTCCGACAGGGCACGGGCCAATCTCGCCGAGGCGATAGCCTACGTGACAGACGCCGTTCGGGACCGGCGCTTCGGCGAAGTTAACCCGGGCGACACCCGTGCCGGCCTGGCGGGACAGGATTAGAACAAGGACAGACAATGCAAGACGGCAAACACGTGATTCTCTGCCTCGATGACGACCCCGATGTCCTCTTCGTCCTCAAGACGGTCCTCGAGGCCAACGGCTACGTCTACCTCGAGGCCCCCAGTGCCGAAGAGGGCCTCCGGATCTACAAAGAGCACAGTCCGGACCTGGTGATTGTCGACCTGATGATGGAAGAGGTCGATGCGGGCACGGAGTTTGCCCGAGACCTTCAGGCCCTGGGCAACACCGCGCCGGTCTACATGCTCTCGAGCGTCGGCGACAGCCTGAACACCGCCACCGACTACTCCGCGCTCGGACTGGCCGGCGTCTTCCAGAAGCCGTTGGACAACGACAGACTCCTGTCGATCCTCGCCGAGAAGCTGCAGTAGCGCCGCGGCGCCGGGCGCCGCTTGCCGTACATCGTAGGGCGTGCAACTCGTTGCACGCGGACGGATAGTGAAATCGTTCCGCGTGCAACAAGGTGCACGCCCTACCGCGTTGTCCAGGGCACGCGCTCGTCGCCGCGGGCAGAAACCAGTTGCCTCGACCAGACCGCCGCGATAGGCTGGACCCACTGAAAACGACCGATTCCCCGAGGATAGCGCTATGGCACAAGTGGTTCTGACCAACGTCGACAAGGTCTATCCCCCCAACGTGCAGGCCGTCAGCGACTTCTCACTGGAGATCGCCGACGGCGAGTTCGTGGTCCTGGTCGGCCCGTCGGGATGCGGCAAGAGCACGACGCTGCGCATGGTCGCCGGGCTCGAGGAGATCACCGCCGGGACGATCAGCATCGGCGAGCGGGTCGTCAACGACGTGCCCCCCAAAGACCGTGACATCGCCATGGTCTTCCAGAACTACGCCCTGTACCCGCACATGACGGTGTACAAGAACATGGCCTTCGGGCTCAAGCTCCGCAAGTTTCCCAAGGCGGAGATCGACGCCCGGATCCAGGAGGCGGCGAAGATCCTGGGCCTGACCGACCTGCTGGGCCGACGCCCCAAGGCGTTGTCCGGCGGGCAAAGGCAGCGCGTGGCGGTCGGTCGGGCCATCGTCCGCAAGCCCGCGGTCTTCCTCTTCGACGAGCCCCTGAGCAACCTCGACGCCAAGCTCCGCGTCCAGATGCGTGTCGAGATCAGCCAACTGCACAACCAGCTTGCCGCGACGATGATCTACGTGACGCACGACCAGGTCGAGGCGATGACCATGGGCAGCCGCATCGTCGTCATGAAGGACGGTTTCATCCAGCAGGTCGCAGACCCCATCACGCTGTATGACTCACCGGCCAACCTGTTCGTCGCCGGCTTCATCGGCACGCCGCCGATGAACTTCTTCCCCGGGCGCGTCGTGGGCGAAAACGGCGAGCTGGCTTTCCGGGCCGACAGCGGCTTTGTCTTGCCGGTCCCGCCGCCCAAGGTCGAGGCGGTGGCCCCCTACACCGACAAGCCGGTCACGCTGGGCATTCGCCCGGAGGACATCGGCTCAGCCGCCGCCGAATCCCTGCCCGACGCGCCCAAGATCACCGCCACCGTCGACGTGATCGAGCCGATGGGCTCGGAGTCCTACGTCTACCTCCACACGGGCGAAAACTCCTTTATCTCCCGCGTCGACGCCCACCGCAAGTTCGCCATCGGTACAGAGGCGGCCCCCGCCGTCTTCATCGACAAGGCCCAGTTCTTCGACCCGGAAACCGAAGAGCGCATCGTGTGATTGCGCCTGACCTTGTCGTGTCCTCCACGTTAAGCGGCGGGGCTTGCCCCGCGTGCGGCGTCCTGAAAGGACGCCGAGAAGCACCGAAGACGCTGCGTGAACCGAACGGAGAACACGGCGAGCAAGCTCGCCCGCTAAACGTGGAAAGAACGACAAACCAATTATGTCGCTGATCATTGCTGAAAACCTGACCCACGCTTACGGTGCCGTCGAGGTGCTGCGGAACGTGTCCTTTCGCCTCGCGGGCGCCGATCGCGTGGGCATGGTCGGGCCTAACGGACAGGGCAAGACGACGCTGCTGCGGATCATCGGCGGGCTGCTCGAACCGGTCAGCGGCCAGGTCCATCGGCGACGCGGACTCGAGGTGGGCTACCTCCCGCAGGACCCGCCCGCGCTGGGGCAGACCACCGTCCACGACGCCATGGGTGAGGTCTTCGCCGACCTGCGCCGCCTCGAGCAGCGCCTCGAGGAGTTGGCCGCTTCGATGGGCGACGATCCGGCCCGGCACGACAGGTACGCTGCCGCCCAGCACGAGTTTGAGACCCGCGGCGGGTACGACTACCCGCGCCGCATCGAGCAGGTCCTCGACGGGTTGGGCTTCCCCCGCGACCTGTGGGACCGCCCGCTGGCGCAACTGTCCGGCGGGCAGCGCACGCGGGCGTATCTGGCCACCCTCCTGCTGAAAGACCCCGACGTGCTCATGCTCGACGAGCCGACCAACCACCTTGACCTGGACTGCGTCGAGTGGCTCGAGGGCTGGCTGCGATCGTTCCGCGGGGCCCTGGTGGTCGTCTCGCACGACCGCTACTTCCTCGATTCGGTCACCACCGACACGTGGGAGATGGCCTTTGCCACCCTCGAGACGTATCGCGGGCCCTACCACGAGTATCTGCCCAAACGCACCCAGCGCTACGCCGAGCGCCTCGCCCAGTGGCAGAGCCAGCAGGACCACATCGCCCGGACCCGGGAATTCATCGACCGCAACATCGCGGGCCAGCGCACCAAGGAAGCCCAGGGCAGGCGGACCCGCCTCGAACGGTTCATCCGCGACGAGGCGATCCCCAAACCCCAGGTGCCCCCCGAGATTCACCTGTCGATCCCCGCCGGGCCGCGCACCGGCGATATGGTGATGCGCGCCAGTGAACTGGCGATCGGCTACGACGAGGACGCGCCCCTGCTGACGGCAGAACGGCTCGACGTGCAGCGAGGCGATCGGATTGCGATTGTCGGCGGCAACGGGGTGGGCAAGACCACGCTGATCCGCACGTTGCTGGGCGACCTTGCCCCTCTCGGCGGGGCCGTCGACTACGGCGCCAAGGTTCGCCCGGGCTACGTCTCGCAGACGCATGAGGAGATAGACCCCGCCACGACCGCCCTGGACGCGGTCCGCAGCGCCGCCGACGGCTGCTCGCCCGAATGGGCAAGGAGCATCCTGGGCTCTCTGCTGCTGAGCGGCGATGACGCCTACAAGAAGATCAGCGAACTGTCCGGCGGGCAGCGAAGCCGCGTGGTCATGGGCAGGCTTACCGTTATCGGGCCCAACCTGCTGGTCATGGACGAGCCGACAAACCACCTGGATATCGCCTCGGCCGAGACCATGCAGGAAGTCCTCCAGACGTTCGACGGCACGGTCATCTTCGTCAGCCACGACCGGTATCTCGTCCAGGCCGTCGCCACGCACATCTGGGCCATCGAGGCCGGGCAGATTCGCACGATCCTCGGCGGGTGGGAGGCGTACCTGCAGTGGCGATCCGCGGCCCGAGAGCAGGCTGCCGCCGAGTCACCCCGCGCCCTTCGACCAGGCTCAGGGCAAGCCGCCGCAACCGGCGACAAGGCCGCCCGGGTCGCCAACTACCGCCAGGCCCGCAAGCAGGCGAACCTCGTCCAGCGCCTCCAGCGCCGCCACACCGAACTCGAAGACCAGATCGACGCCGCGGAGTGTGAGTTGGCCGAACTGAACGAAGCGATTTCCCTCGCCGGGGAGGCCGGCGACATGGCGAAAATCGAAGACCTCGGCGCCCGGTACCAGAAGACCGACGAGCACCTCAAGGCCCTGTGGGACGAGTGGGAGCACGTCGGCGAGCAACTGGAGTAGCTACTGTTCGTCCGACTCGACGGGTTGGGCGTCTTCGATCAGGAGCAGCACGTAATCCTCGACCTTCTCGGTGGTGATCAGGTACCGGACGGTCCTGACGTTGACGCGATCGCCCAGGTCCATGTAGGCCGGAACCTTGAAACAGGGCATGCCCGTCTGGTAGCTCTCGGTGACGCACCGGCGTATCGCGCAGGTCTTGCAGTGCATGGTCTGCCCGCACCCGCCGGGCAGTGCGGCGTTTGCACAACTGAACACATCTCCGCAGAAGCGCCCCTGCGTCACGTCCGAGTCGTGCGGAACCATCTCCCGCCCGGCGGCGTTGGCGCCCAGGACGTGGCCGTCGCCATCGACGACGAAGACCGGCCCCGGCAGCGAGTCGAGGAAGTCCCCGAACGGCTGGCCGTTCTCGGCCAGGAAGATCGGCAGACAGTCCTCGCAGATACCGTGGCTGATCTGCACCGTCTTCTCCCCCCGTCCCTCGATAGTCCCGAGGAACCGATTGCAGTACATGCACACCTGTCTGATCATTGTCGCACCTCCCGTCTTGTGGGCCCCGCGGCCCGGGAGTGTCCACCCGCAGCATGCGCTCTTGTCCCCGCCAAGGCAACAAGAAAAGCCCCACCGACCGGCAGTCGACGGGGCTCTGTGATCAGGGGATATCTCCGCCGGGCGACTACCTGCGGCGTCGCCTGCGAGCGGCCAGGACCAGCGAGCCCAGGGCGGCCAGCATGCAGGTGGCCGGCTCGGGGACCAGCAGGTCGCTTGTTTGGAACTCGCCTGCATTGAACGAGAACACACGGAGTTCGTCCAGGTCGCCGTTCCAGCCGGTTGCGCCACCGGGAATCACGCCCACGTGCAGGCTCGTGCCCCACGTCGGAGCGGCGCCCGACGTGCCCGCCTGGGCGACGCCGTCGATGTACAGCGTTGAGGTCCCGCCGGCGCGCACGACGGCAAGGTGCGTCCACTGCTCGGCCGTTACCGGCTGGCCCGTACCGCTGGTTGCGCCGACCCAACCGATGTTGTGATAGCTGACAGCCCAGTTGGCGCCCAACTGGTGGAACTTGAGCTGGCCGTTGGCAAGCGCGTTCGCCGGGCGCGTAATGTCGATGCTCTGGGTGGTGTTGGCCGATCGCACCCACATCTCCATGCCCCAGTTGTCGGCAGGCATGAAGGTGGTGGTGTTCGGGCCGTAGAAGCCGGCCCGCCCGCCGGCGTTCCGGGCGTTGACCGCCACTGTGCTGCCGTTGGTCGACGGGGCAACGCCGGTCGTGAACTCCGTCGGCCCGTGCGCAGTAGCGAAGGTCCGCCCGCCGACCGAGTCCAGGCGGCCATCGGTGTCGCCCGCTTCTTCGCCCATCCGCCAGTGGCTCAGTGGGGTGATCGCCGCGGTAGAAACCGCCGGCGAGACGACAAACAGGGAAACTACGGCCAACACAGTAGTCGTGGTGATAAGTTTCATGAGAATCTCACTCCAATATCCGGAAAACCTCTCGTGATTACCTTAAGCTAATCCAATATATAATAGCTGCTTTCCAAGTGGATGTCAAGAGGTTTTTTGGCCGATCGATAATCCTCCCCTGCTGAAGGTCCATGGCGTGGGCTCTTGGGCGGCGGCCCGCACGATGCCGCCCCGTGCCGCACACCCGTTTGAAACCCGCCCTGCCGGCGGGTACGATGGGCCCCATGAGCAGATACACGATCACGCGCCTGTCGGAGATCCCTGCGGTGCAGTGTCCGTGCGGGCAGTCGCGCAGGGCGTTTGTGAGCCCGGACAATCCCACCGCCACCCTGCACGTGGTCGACATCTCCGCTGACAGCCGCGTGCACTACCACAAGACGCTCACGGAGATCTACTACGTCCTCGAAGGCACGGGTCAGATGGAACTCGACGGCGAGCAGTTCGACCTGTCGCCCGGGACGGCCGTGCTGATCAAGCCGCTCTGCCGCCACCGCGCCGCCGGCGATCTCCGCATACTCGTAACCGCGATACCTGCCTTCGACCCCGACGATGAGTGGTTCGATTAGCGTTTGACCAGGGAGCCCCGCGATGGCGCACCGGACGGATATCACGCCCACCAACGTTTCGCTGTACTTCCTGCCCGTCGAGACGCGCGTGCCGCTGAAATTCGGCTCAGAGACGCTCACCTCCGTCACGTGCGCCCGGGCGTGCATGGAGGTCCGGCGGGCCGACGGGCACGTCGCGGTCGGCTGGGGCGAGACGCCGCTGTCGGTCCAGTGGGTCTGGCCGAGCGGGCTGTCGTACGGCGAGCGACACGAGGCGCTGAAGGACTTCTGCGTGGTCCTGGCCCGGGCGTGGCGCGAGTTTGACCGCACCGGGCATCCCATGGGGATCGGCTATGCGTTTCAGCTTGAACGTCTCGGCACGCTGCTGGAGCAGTTCAACGCCTCCCGCGCGCCGGCCGAACCCATGCCGTACCTCGCCGCCCTGGTCTGCCTTTCGCTGTTCGACATCGCCCTGCACGACGCGTATGGCATGGCCAACGACGTGCCTGTCTATCGGACCTACACCGCCCGGTACATGAACGCGGACCTGTCCGCCTTCCTCGAGCCGGCTGACGACGCGGACGTGTCGTTTGAGGGCAAATACCCGGGGGACTTCCTGGTCGAACCGCCGACGGTCCTGCCGGCGTGGCACCTCGTGGGCGGGGCCGACGCCATAGACCCCGCCGACCTGACCGGCGAGGAGCCGGACGACGGCTACCCCGTCCTGCTGGCTGACTGGATCTCGCGCGACGGGCTGACGTGTCTCAAGGTCAAGCTCCGCGGGAACGACGCGGCCTGGGATACCGCACGCCTGCTCAAGGTCGCCGACGTCGCCATCGCCGGCGGGGTCCGGTGGCTGACGACCGACTTCAACTGCACGGTCACCGACCCGGCCTACGTCAACGCCATCCTGGACCACCTGGCAGCCGAGCATCCGCGGGTCAGCGACATGATCCTCTATGTCGAGCAGCCCTTCCCGTACGACCTGGAGGCCAACCGCATCGACGTCCACAGCGTCTCGGGCCGCAAGCCGCTGTTCATGGACGAAAGCGCGCATGACTGGCACCTGGTGAGGCTGGGAAGGTCGCTGGGGTGGACCGGCGTGGCGCTCAAGACCTGCAAGACCCAGACCGGCGCCCTGCTCAGCTTGTGCTGGGCCAGGGCCCACGGGATGGACCTGATGGTCCAGGACCTGACCAACCCGATGCTCGCCCAGGTCCCGCACGTCCTGCTGGCCGCCCACGCGGGAACGATCATGGGCGTCGAGACCAACGGGATGCAATTCTACCCCGCCGCCTCGGACATCGAAGCCGCCGTGCACCCCGGCATCTACCGCCGAACCCACGGCACGGTGGACCTGTCCACCCTCACCGGCCCCGGCTTCGGCTACGCCCTAGACCGCATCGCCCGCCCCCTCCCGCCGCCGGCTGTGCCGTTCGAGTAACCGCAGCGATTGCCGATTGCTTGCCCTGAGCCTGTCGAAGGGTCGATTAGCGCGGGTGCCGTGGGCTGCGGAGCGCAGCGGAGCAACCACGATTTGCCGCAGCGTGGTTGCCGCTTCGCGTCAAACCACGGCACCCGGGACCCGCGTCGGTGAAGATACCCAAAGCCCCCCGACGGCGTCGGGGGGATCCCCCGGACGTCCCGATGTACATCG
>CAZVEV010000069.1:0-22631 GCA_964625865.1 uncultured Planctomycetaceae bacterium
CCTGCGGAGCTTCGACCGCGCCATGCCCGAGGAGATCAACCGCGTCCTGACCGATGCGATCAGCGACCTGCTGTTCGTCACCGAGAAGTCCGGGCGCGAGAACCTGCTCAATGAAGGGGTGGCGGAGGAGCGCATTTCTGTCGTCGGCAACGTGATGATCGACACGCTGTTGAAGAACAAGGCCAAGGCCGACGCCTCGACGATCCTGGACGATCTGGGTCTGGCCGCCGGCGGGTATGCGGCGATGACGCTGCACCGCCCGGCCAACGTGGACGATTCCGTCGTCTTCGCCCGCCTGCTGGACGCGATTGACGTCGTGCAGGCCGATATGCCCGTGGTCTTCCCGATCCACCCGCGAACGCGGAAGAACCTGGCGCCCCTCGGCCTGGCCGACCGGGTGGCGGGGATGGGGAACCTTCGCCTGCTGGACCCGATAGGCTACCTGGACTTCCTGAAGCTGACGTCGTCTGCCCGCGTGGTGCTGACCGACTCGGGCGGCATCCAGGAAGAGACGACGATCCTGAAAGTCCCCTGCCTGACGCTTCGCGAGAACACCGAGCGTCCGATCACGGCCGAGGTGGGGTCGAACACCATCGTGGGCACGCAGACGGCGGACATCGTGGCGGCGTATCGCGGCATCATGGACGGGACGGCCCGTGCGCCGGAGATTCCCGACCTCTGGGACGGACGCGCCGCCGGACGCATCGCGCAGATCCTCGCAGAGAAACTTTGCTAGCGGACGGGATCGGGCGAGGTCCGAAAGAGAGTCGCCGTCCAGCGATGCCAAAGAAAGCTCCCTGACTGCGTCGGGGGTCCCCCGGACGCACTTCGGGGGCTTTGGTCTGTTTACGCTGCTGTCCAAGAATGCTATCTTCTGGGCTATGCACCGAATCGCTGCAATCTGCCCTGATGTCCGAAAGGTCCTGATCGCGTGTTGAAGGCCTCGGAAAACCCGCCGATCCTGTTTCCGGAAGCCCAGGAGCTGGCCGAGCTGGCCGGCACGTGGTGGGTCGCGCATACCAAGCCGCGCCAGCAGAAGGCCCTGGCCTGGGACATCCTCCGCCTCGCCGGCGGCGGGTACTTCCTGCCCATGTACGAAGCCCGACGGAAGAGCCGCGGGCGCACCTGGAAGACCATCCTGCCCTTGTTTCCCGGATACGTCTTCCTCTGCTGCGACGACGACCAGCGCGGGGCCGCCCTGAAGACCAATCGCATTGCGAACCTCATCCCCGTGCCCGATCAAGCGCAGTTGGTCCGGGAACTGGACGCCGTCAAGCGCCTGCTCGAATCGAAGGCCGGCATCGATCCGTATCCGCAGTTGAAGCGCGGCAAGACCTGCCGGATCCGCAGCGGCCCGCTGGCCGGGCTCGAGGGGCAGATCGAACGACGCAAGGGCCATCTGCGATTCATCGTCAGCGTCTCGATCCTCGGCCAGGGCGCGATGGTCGAAATCGACGCCGACGTGCTCGAACCGACGGACTGACCGTACCATGGCCATCCCGTAGACGCGGCATCTTGCCGCGTTGCCAGAGCACGTGGGGTCGACGGACGGACCTGAAGTCCGGGAAGCGGCAAGATGCCGTTTCTACGTTCCCGGCTCGCCGGGAGCGGCACAACACGACGGAAAGCTGAGCAATGGACACACATCTGATCCAGCCGCACGGCGGTCAACTGGTCAACCTGCTGGCCGATGCCGAACGGGCAGACGAGCTGAAGGCCCTCTCGCGCGACTGGGCCTCGTGGAACCTGACGCCCCGCCAGGTGTGCGACCTGGAACTGCTGATCACCGGGGCGTTCTCGCCCCTGACGGGTTTCCTGGGTCGGGCCGACTACCAGAGCGTCTGTGAGACGATGCGGCTGGCCGACGGGGCGCTCTGGCCGATCCCGGTGATGCTCGACGTCAGCGAGGACGTCGCCGGCGGGCTGGCCCCCGACGACAGGCTCGCCCTGCGCGACGCGGAAGGCTACATCCTGGCCGTCCTGACCGTCGGGGACGTCTGGCAGGCGGACCTGGGCGCCGAGGCGGAAAAGGTCTATGGCACGACCGCCCCCGAGCATCCGGGCGTCGCCTGCCTGAACGAGAACACCAACACGTGGTACGTCGGCGGGTCGATAGAAGCCCTCGCGGCTCCGAAGCACTACGACTTCGTCTCCTCGCGCCTGACGCCCGCCGAGGTGCGCCAGGAGATCGCCCGGCGCGGCTGGCGAAGCGTCGTGGCGTTCCATACCCGCCGCCCGATACACCGCGCCGAGTGGGAACTGACGTCCCGCGCCGCAGCCGACCTGGACGCCGGGCTGCTGATCCACGCAGCCGTGGGCATGACCCTGCCCGACGAAGTGGACCACTACACCCGCGTGCGCTGTTACCAGGCGGCGATGCGGCACTATGCGCCCGGCGCGGCGATGATGAGCATTCTGCCGCTTGCCCCGCGGATGGCGGGGCCGCGAGAGGCGGTGTGGCACGCGATTGTCGGCAAGAACTACGGCTGCTCGCACCTGATCGCGGGGTGCGACTGCGCGGCGGAACTGGCCCGTCACGAGGCGGAGCTCGGCGTGGCCCCCGTGCCGGTCGAGCCGAGGGTCTACCTGCCCGACCGCGACGCGCAGGTCCCGGCCGACGAAGTACCCGACGGCGCCGAGGCGCTGTCGATATCGGACGCCGAACTTCGCGAGTACCTCGACGACGGACGCGAGGTCCCCGCGTGGTTCAGCTTCCCCGAGGTCCTCGCCGAATTGCAGCGCACGTATCCGCCGCGGAGCAGGCAGGGCTTTACGGTGTTCTTCACGGGCCTCAGCGGGTCGGGCAAGAGCACGATCGCCAACGTGCTGGCCGCGAGGCTGCTCGAGATCGGCGGGCGCCCGGTGACGCTGTGGGACGGCGACATCGTGCGGACGAATCTCTCCAGCGAACTGGGGTTCTCGCGCGAGCACCGCGACGTCAACATCCGGCGGATCGGCTTCGTGGCTGCCCAGGACACCAAGAACGGCGGGATCGCGATCTGCGCCCCGATTGCCCCATACGCGGCGGCCAGGCAGGCCAACCGCGAGTTGATCTCGTCCTACGGCGGGTACGTTCTGGTCCACGTCGCCACGTCGGTCGACGTCTGCGAGCAGCGCGACACGAAGGGCCTCTACGCCAAGGCCCGCGCCGGCATCATCAAAGAGTTCACGGGCATCTCCGACCCCTACGAGCCCCCCGACGACGCCGACCTGGTCCTGGACACGGTGGACACCACCCCCGAACAGTGCGCCGAACAGGTCATCGCCCACCTGCAAGAACGCGGGTATCTCGAACGCGGTGAGGTGTAACGCACCCACAACGCGCGGGCGACGTTGCGATCCGTTTACCCTTCGGCGGCGGCGCGTTGGCGGAGTTTGTAGCGCTGGATCTTGCCGGTGGCGGTCTTGGGCAGGTCCTCGACGAAGATGATGCTCCGCGGGTACTTGTGCGGGGCGGTGTTCTTCTTGACGAACGTCTGCAGCTCGCGAACCATCTCGTCCGAGCCGGGATGGCTGTCCTTCAGCACGACGTAGGCGCGCGGTTTGAGCAGGCCCTCGGCATCGGGCACGCCCACGACGCCGCTTTCCAGCACGGCGGGGTGACCGAGCAAAATCGACTCGACGTCCGCCGGCCAGACCGCCTGGCCCGAGACCTTGATCATGTCGTCGGTGCGCCCGGCGTACCAGTAGTAGCCGTCTTCATCCTTGCGGAACTTGTCGTGCGTGTTGATCCACTCGCCGCAGAACGTCTGCTTGGTCTGCTCGTGCTTGTTCCAGTAGCCGTTGGCAATCGAGTCGCCCTTGATGAACAGCGTCCCTTCGGCGCCGACCGGCACGTCGTTGCCGTCCTCGTCGACGATCCGCGCCTCGTAGCCGGGCACGATCTCGCCGGTGGAGCCGGGCTTGACGCGACCGGGCCTGTTCGAGATGAAGATGTGCAGGATCTCCGTCGACCCGATGCCGTCGAGGATCTCCACGCCGAACAGGTTCAGCCACTTGTCGTACAGCGGTTTGGGCAGGGGCTCGCCCGCGGAGATGCACATCCGCAGGCGACCGACGCTGGTGCGCCCTTCGGTTTCGGCCAGGTGAATCAGGGCCGCGTAACTGGTCGGCACGCCGTAGAACACCGTCGGCTGGTAGCGGTCGATCACGTCGTAGACCGCCTGGGGCGTGGGCCTGCCCGGCAGGAGGACCGTGGTGGCGCCCATGCGCAGCGGGAAGTACAGCCCGTTGCCCAGCCCGTAGGCGAAGAACAGCTTGGCCAGCGAGAACGAGACGTCCGACTCGACGAGGCCTATCGTGTCGCGGGCGTACAGGTCGGCTTCCACGATCATGTCGTGGTGCAGGTGGATGGCGCCCTTGGGGAAGCCGGTCGTGCCCGAACTGTACAGCCAGAACGCCGTGTCGTCCTTACTGGTGTCGGCGGGCTCCAGTTCGGTCGACGCGTCGGCAAGCAAGGCCGCCATGTCCAGCGGGGCGTCGTGGTTGTCGCCGGAGACCACGATGTGTTCGAGGTACTTCAGCTTGCCGCGGATCTCCATGATGTGGCCCAGCAGCGACGAGTGGACCACCAGGACGTGAGCCCTGCTGTCGTTGAGCAGGTACTCGTAGTCCTTGGCCATCAGGATCGTGTTCATGGGAATCGCGATGGCGCCGATCTTGATCGCCCCGAAGAACGCGTAGACGCACTCGGGGTTGTCGGGCATGAGAATGGCGACCCGCTGCTCCATCCGCACGCCGAGGCCCAGCAGGGCGTTGCCCATGCGGTTGACGTTGTCCAGGAGTTGCTGGTAGGTCACCGTCTGGTCGCCGCAGAGGATCGCGGTGTTGTCACCGCGACCGGCGGCGACGTTGTCGTCAACGAACGTCGTGGTGGCGTTCATCCGTTCAGGAAGTTCTAACGCAGCCATCGTGTCTCCCTTCGAGGGTCTCGAGATAGACGTTGTATGTTACGGCAACGAACCAGGGCCTGTCAAGTAAAACCTTTACCAAGTTCGACTTGGCACGATCGCGACTTGAGCAGCACGACAGAAGAGTTTCCCGGTGGCGCCTCGAAAGCCCCATGACAGCGTCGCGGCCACCCCCCGGCGCCGTCGGGGGGCGTTGTTCATGTTCTTGCGTTTTGTCGACGGAGGGTGTTGACAGGATCAGATCGGGGGGGTATAAATAGTGGTTCGATCGTGATGGGATCGCATTCTTCCATCGCGAATGGCCGACGGGTAGGTAGCTCAGTTCGGTAGAGCACCGCACTGAAAATGCGGGTGTCGGCGGTTCAAATCCGCCCCTGCCCAGTCTCGCAAGCCCACGGACCGGCGTCCGTGGGTTTTCCTTTGCGCTCGAGCGGGGACGGCCAGCATCCCGGCTAAGGGGTCTGGCAGTCCCGTGGCCGCACTTGGCCGAGAAAAACGACCCTCCCCCCCACCAGCACGCCCAAACGCGGCCAATCGGGTCAGCCGGGCGTCTACGACGGTTTCCGGTTATTCCGAGTATGGCCGGGACGCGCGACGGGTGGTGCCCGCAATCGTAGGGCGCGCAACTGCGTTGCACGCCGTCCGATAATCCGGTGCCTGAAATCCGCAACGGTTGAACGTTCTGCGCCGGATGCCGGGGTCTTTCGCAGGCCCGAAGGGCTGACCGATCTTGGCCGGGCCCGGCAGGGCCCGGAAGACGTCCCCCCCCCATACCCCAAGGCCCGACGGGCCGGCAGAGGGATGGCATGGGGGACTCTGTTGCGGACGATCTCTGCCGCCCCTTCGGGGCTAAATGTTTATGTGGCAACCGTTACCGGGCCCTTCCGGGCCCGGCTAAGATCACTCGGCCCTCCGGGCCTGCACTAACGCCCCCGCCATGTACTCGACGGCGTGGTCATCATTCCCGCCGTGCCATCGAATCATCGGACAGCCTCAAGCGAGTTGCACGCCCTACAATTCCTCGAAGGCCGTCTCTGTTATGCGGCAGGCCTCGGTCAGGCCCAACTGGGACAGCGACAGTTTCACTTCCACCGTCTTGCCCTCGAACGCCGCGACGGGGCTATCTCCCCGCGAGCCGGCGGAGATCACGCGCCTCCGCGGGTCGTAACGGTAGACCTCCACGTGCACGAGCGGCCCGATCGTCGGCCTGGCCGACGCCGTGGCGCGGATCACCGAGTAGCCCGTCGAGACACGCAGCGAGAAGCGGCGGCCCTCGGTGTCGAAGTCGAGGATGCCCAGCCTGCCCGAGCCCGGGCGCCCCGACGGACCTGCCATCGCCGCCTCGAACGCCCGGGCGACCCCGCGGTCCAGTTCGAACAGGACGTAGAGGTGCTCGCGATCCCTGGCCAGCCTGATCGTCCTGCAGCCGTACGTGCCGCGCCCGAGCATTCCGGGGCGCGGCGTGATGAACGGTTCAACGTCCGCCCAGTCGTCGGCGCGCCCGTCGAGGGCGATCCGCGCCAACTGGACGGGTCGTCCCGCCGTCGGCGAGAAGGGTCTGGCCTTGCCCTCGTCGGAGTCGCTGTCGGACGGGCCGGACGGGGCTGCCGGGTCGGGCGAGTCATCCGTCTCGAACTCGAACAACCCCTTCCGCGACGACATGACGATGCCCGTCAGCGCCATCAGGATCGCCAGCCCCAGAAACAGGATGAACCGTTTGCTCACGACCGTCTCTCCGTCATGCCCCCCGCCGGTATGAGTATCGCAAAGGGCCCCGCGTGCGTCCACAGATTACCGTTCCGCGCTGCCGGTCGGTGAGATTGTCTTGACAGCGGCGGGTCGGTCGGCGAAAGTCCCCTCTTTCCGTTCGAGACGGCAAACGAGTATGGCAAGACGAAAGAGAGCAACTGGCGGCGGGTCGGTGTTTCCGGCCTTGGCGCTGATCCTGGCCTGGCTGGTCCCGGGGGCGGGGCACGTCTACATCGGGCGTCTCCGACGCGGCGTGATCATCTTCATCACGATCACGGCCACCTTCTGGGCGGGTGTCGCCATGGGCGGCGTGATGACCGTCGACAAGCGGACCGAGCGGTGGTGGTTCGTTGCCAACATCTCCACGGGCATTCACGGCCTGGTCGGTTGGTATCGCAGCGAGCAGGTCTACGACGAGGTCGATCGCGAGATTGACAGCGGCAAGTATGCCGGAGCGTTCCGCCGGGACCGGAGCGAGATCGCCGCCCAACCGACGCCGCAGGGCCGGCGGCAGGCCGCCGCCGTAACGGGCAAACTGCGAGAGCAGTACGTCGACAGGGCCCTCTCGGAAAAGGGGTACCGCCTGGCGGCCCCGACCGAGACGGTGGCGCGTGCCTACGCGGGCGTGGCGGGGCTGCTGAACCTGCTGTGCGTTTTCGACGCGGCCGTGCTGGCCCTGATGGGGCTCGGCGCCGAGCCGGCGGGGGCAAGGAAGCGAAGGCAGGACGACCCGCAGGAGGGCCAGAGCCCATGACCGCGCTGGCCCTGTTCGTCAAGCCGCTGACGCTGCACTTCCACAGCCTGCTGTGGATGCTCATGCCCCTGTGCTTCTCGGTCGCGCTGGTCTACAAGACCATCCGAACGAACGACCTGCGGCGCCTGCCGATCGAGGTCGCCCGCCTGGTGGTTTACATGGCCGTCGGCCTGGTCGCCCTGGGACTGGTGCTCTGGCTGATCCACGCGTACTGGCCCTTCTCGTAGCGAGAATAAAGGTTGAACGTTAAAGGTTGAAAGTTGAAGGTTAACGACCGGAGGCGGGTCTGTGACGTCTGGCTTTCAACCTTTAACCTTCAACGTTCAACTTCTGGTGCCTAATCCCAGATGACGTTTGCGGCGTTGAAGGTGGGGCCGTCCGTGCAGCAGAGTTGGTATCGCCATCCGTCGGGGCCCTCGGCGCGGGTCTTGCAGATGCAGGACTGGCACGTCCCCATGCCGCACGCCATGTTACGCTCGAGCGACACTTCGCACGCCACGCCGCGCCCCACGCAGGCGTCGGCCACCGCTCGCATCATCGGCTCCGGGCCGCACGTGTAGACCTTCACGCCGGCGGTCGCGTCGCCCTGAGCGTCCAACCAAGCGATGAACGGCTCGGAGACGAACCCCGCAAAGCCCATCGAGCCGTCGTCGGTGGTCACCGCCGCCTCGGCGCCGGCGGCGGCGAACTCGGCCAGGCAGGCGCTCGGTACGCCGTCCGAGCGTGGGGGGCTCTCGCCGGCGACGGTCAGTGGCATCAGCGAGGCGGTTCGCGCGCCGGCGAAGGCGGTGACGGTTCGCCCGGCTTCGGCCAACGCGCGGGACAGATACAGCAGCGGCGGGATGCCCACCCCCCCGCCGACCAGCGCGGCGGCCGGGCGGTCGGCGTCGATACCGAACGGCCTGCCCAGGGGCCCCAGCACGCTCAGGACGGCCCCGCAGTCGACCGAAGCCATCCAGTGCGTCCCGGCGCCCACCGTCCGATAGATGATCTCGATCTCCGCGCCGCCTGCAAAGTCGCGCCGGCCGGCCAGGCTCAGCGGGCGGCGGAGCAGGGGCTGGGACTCGGTCAGTTCCTTCTGCGTGAACTTCGGCACGCCGCCAAGGGTGCGGTGGACCTCGCGGTCGTGGGGCCGCCCCGCGGGGGGACGACACATCAGTTGCACGAACTGCCCCGCCCGGCTCGGCGGAAGGTCAGCCACTGAAAGCACCATGCGATAGTGCTCGTCGCAAAGCCGCTCGTTGGCCAGCACGTCGGCCAGGTACGTCCCGCGCGATGTCGTCTGCTGATTCATCAGAGCAATCCTATGCCACAACGGCGATCACGACAACAAAGGAAACGACTTGGCCGCAGATTTCGCAGATTGCGCAGATTCGGATGGGGTGATGACAACAACAGGACCAAGTCTGATCTGCGAAATCTGCGGCTAAGTCGTTTGCCGTTTCTTCTGTTTTCGCCGTCGTCGCTTCTGAATCCACCTCGTCCGGTGTTGCGACCGGCGGCGTTTGGGTGTATTCTCTTCGGGCCCGCGGCCCGGCAGCGGGCAGGACGAGATGGCACGCGAGATGGCACGGAAGATCAAAGGCATTCTGTTCGACCTGGGCGAGACGCTCCTTCACTACGGAGACTTCGACATCCCGCATTTCTTTCGCGAGGGGGCCAAGCTCGCCTACGAGTACCTCCAGTCGATCGGCCAGCCGGTCCCGCCGTTCGAGACGTACTACCGGAAGCAGTTTCGCGCCATCAAGTGGCGTTACGCACTGAGCCGCCTGACGGCGATCGAGTTCGACTCGGTCAAGGTGATGGCGCACCTCAGCGAGAAGATGGGCCAGCGGCTCACGGAGGCCCAGCACGAGGAGTTGACGTGGCTGTGGTATCGCCCGCTGGGCGAGCACGCGACGCTGGAGGACGGCGCCCACCAGATGCTGGAGGACTTCATCGCCGACGGCCTGATCCTGGGCGTGGTGTCCAACACGTTCGTCCCGGGGCGACTGCTGGACCGCCACCTCGAGCAGGTTGGCCTGCTGGACCTGCTGGCCCATCGGACCTACTCAGCCGACGTGGGCAAGCGCAAGCCGCGGCGGGCGATTTTCGATGCGGCGCTGGGGCGGGCGGGCCTGGCGCCCGACGAGACGGTCTTCGTCGGCGATCTGCCCTTTTCTGACATCCACGGCGCCAACCGCGCGGGGCTGGTCTCGGTCCTGAAGGACCCCGCCGGACGACACGCCAGAACCTGGTTCAAGCCCGACTACCGCATCGGCCATATCACGGAACTGCGCGACGTGGTAGCCGCCTGCAACGGCCCCGCTACGGCCGAAAAAAAAATGAGTTAGGCCCCGATTCAGGGTTGACATCGCGCGGCCGTGTGGTATAATTTTTCTGAGTTGCACTGGTTCCCCTTCGTACGGGGATCTGGAGCGGGAGTGTTCCAGCGGTGTAACGTGCTTGTGGCTCGCGTGCTCGCTTGCACCGTGTGGTCATGAGAGCCAGCCGTGTGTTCGAGGCTCTCGCAGTACGAACGGAGTGGTATTGCTCAGAGCGCTTAACACGTGTGTAGGATGAAGAACTGTCTGTTCAGACATGGAAAGGTGGAGACGATGAACATCAAGCAGGCGATCGTGAGTGGTGTGGTGGGTTGCATGGTTCTCTTCGCGTCAACAGGCGCAGCCTCGGCGGAGGTAATGGCGACGATTTCGACAATACCCGGTTTTTCTTTTCCTCTGGGATATGATGGTCTCCCGGATTTTGCCCCTCCGGTGGCAGTCAGTGATACAACGATAACTCGTCCTGACCCAGGTGATCCGGCCGTGAATCTCCTGCTCCAGATCAGTCTGACCACTGCCGGAACCCTCACACCCATCGACCTGTTCGACTACCGGATAGAGATTGTCGCTCTCCCGAGTGAGGCTGCCCCCGTCGGCGTGGCGTTCGACCGGGACGCTACAATGCAACTCTCCCGGCACTCTGACGGCACCACGTTTGGTCATTTCCCGCTCGCTACAGACCCTTATATCTTCGCCAACATAAACGACCCGGGGCTCGTTGCGGGCTACCACCTTGGAACCGAGACCAATACCTTGATCGCCAGTGACCTCCCAAAGGACCAAGGCGTCACTGTTCCGGTGACAGACAGTGACCTCCCAAAGAGCCTTGGAGTAATGATAATCACGATTGCTAGCGATGCGCCCACAGGTTCTTACAGGATCAGGGACTTCGGTGGCACCGGATTCGTTGACTTGGAGAACGTGGGCCGCGAGGCGCTCACCGTCAACTCCTTCGAGTTCACCGTTGTCCCCGAGCCGGCGACGATGTCGCTGCTGGTACTTGGTGGGCTGGGCGTGATGGCTCGTCGGCGCAAGCGGTAACGGCGAGAAGATAGCCTAACGAAACGAACGGCCACAGCCGCCACCCGCTCAGGTGGCGGCTGTGGCTTTTTCTTGCGCCGGCGATGGCGTAGACTACGGGCTGACCAGAGTCGAACAGGGAGACACATGATGAGCAGGATGGTGAGAATCGTCGCGTTGGGCGTGGCCGTGGCGGGTGTGCTGTGGGTGATGGCGCTGGGCGGGCGACTTGGCGCCGAGGGGCGACAGCCGGGCGACCGGCCCGGCCAGGCCGGCCGGATCGTCGCGCCGGGCGCAAAGGTCGTCGAGGTCGCCCGGGGATTCAAGTTCACCGAGGGCCCGGCGGGCGATGCGAAGGGCAACATCTACTTCAGCGACATCCCGAACAACCGCATCCACTACCTGACGGCCGCGGGCAAGCTGACGACGTTCCGCGCCGATTCAGGCGGAACGAACGGGCTGTTCGTCGACGCCGACGGGAGCCTGCTGGCCTGCGAGGGCGTGCGTCAGCGGGTGGTGTCGATCGCCATCGACGAGAAAGGCAAGGCGGGCAAGGTGACCGTGCTGGCCCGGACGCACGGGGGCAAGCCGCTGAACAAGCCCAACGATCTGTGGCCCGACCCGAAAGGCGGGATCTACTTCACCGACCCGGTCTACGGGCGCGGCTTCAAGGTCGTCCAGGACGGCGAGAACGTCTACTACCTCAAGCCGGACCGCAAGACGGTCATCCGCGTGATCGACGACATGGTCCGCCCCAACGGGATCATCGGCACGCCGGACGGCAAGACGCTGTACGTGACCGACCACGGGGGCAAGAAGACGTTCCGCTACACGATCAGGCCCGACGGCACGCTGGGGGGCAAGACCTTCTTCGCCCCGATCGGCTCGGACGGCATGACGATTGACACCGAGGGCAACGTGTACCTGACCGAGGCCGGCGTGCTGGTGTACAGCCCCGTGGGCAAGAAGATCGCGACGATCGCCGTCCCGCAGCGCCCGGCCAACGTCTGCTTCGCGGGCAAGGACCTGCAGACGCTGTACATCACCGCCCGGCGCAGCGTCTACTCGGTCCGCACGCGAACGCGCGGGGTGAGGACCGTTCGCAAACGACAGTAGAGATCCCCCCGACGCCGTCGGGGGGCTTTTCGGGGATATCTGCATCGCGCAAGTGGATCTCTGACACCCGTAGGGCGTGCAACTCGTTGCACGCGGAAAGGACTGCGTGTTCGTTCCGCGTGCAAACCAGTTGCACGCCCTACCACTTGCGTCCGGCGCGCGGAACCTACAATCTAAGATCGTAAATCTAGAATCGAATCACTTCTTCGGGCGGTAGTGGAATGAGGCCCAGTATTGGCGGTCGGTCTTGTAGACATCGATGGGGTCGCGGCCGAGGATGAACCGTTCGTCCAGGATGCCGTACCGCTTCAACTCGCGGACGTATTCCGGGCGGGGAACGAAGCCGCCCTTGTCGAAACGCGTGATCCTGTCGATGTAGGCCTTCGCGGCGGTGACGGCGGTCAGGAGGGTCTGGTAGTCCGGGTCGGCCGTGGTCTTAAAGACGACGGGACATTGGCCCTTCTTCGGTTTGGGCCTCGCGTAGCCGCCGGCTGTCTTCGCCAGCGGGGCCAGCAGGAGCAGCGATTGGTCGGGGCGGGACAGGTTGTACAGGATGTGGCGATTGTAGCGCAGGATGGGGAAGTCGCGCCGTTCGATCAGCTCGCGCCGCTCGACCCACCCGACCATGCCGCGGTTGTCCGACGGCGAGTCGGGCAGGGCCGTGGCGCCCTTGTGGCACGAGGCGCAGCGGCGCTTGACGACCTGCCGCGCCGCCGCCGTCGTGGGCCAGTCGCGGTCCTGACGGGTCAGGCGCTTGGTCTCGGAGTAATGGCCCAGCATGCCGGACCCCAGGGCCGCGTACGTGCCCGGATACGCCGCGCCGGTGTCAATCCACAGGCGGATCATCCTGATCTCGCGAGGCGAGAGCTCGACCTTGTGGTGCTTCCCGCCCAGGCGCTTCATCAGCGGACTCGCCGACGAGCCGATCGTCCGCGGCGGGTAGTTGCTTTTGCGCAGGTTCCGCCCGTCGGAGAACTCCTTGCGGACCGTCAGCGTGTAGTAGCTGTGCGAGTACATCGGCCCGCGATCGCCGGTCAGGACCACCCCGCCGCTGCGGGGCCCGCCGGCCGGCGTCTCGTCGTAGTCGTGGCAGGCGACGCAGTGTTTGTTCAGGATCGGCTGAATGTCGCGAGGGAAGTCGATCACGTCGGGGACGTCGGCAATGGGCGTGATCTCGCTGGCGGCCCGGCGCCGCGCCATCAGCGGCTTGGACACCGTCGGCCCCTGGCGCCGGTCCTCGTGACAGCCGATGCAACTGACGCTCTCGCCCGGCTGAACGGTCATGAAGCTCTGCATGCGCTTGACCGCATTGCCCTCCTTGTCCAGCGCCACGAAGAAGATCGGGCGCATCGCGGGCAGCCTGAAGTAGGCCGATCCGTCCGGCTCGACCGGGACCGTGCCGAGAATCCCTTCCAGCAGGAACGACCCGCCGTAGGTCAGCGGCTCCATGCCGCTGAACATGTTGTACGGCTTGGGCAGGATCTCGAGCACGAGCAGGTCGGTGATCTCGCCGGGCTTGACGCCTTTCATGTTCCGCCCGATCGTGACGTTCTCCAGCACGACCTCGCCGTAAGCCTTCGACAGGTCCACGCGCGACGGGATGATCCGCTCGCGCGGTCGCGCCCGCAGGGGGCGGGGCTCGTGGAGTTCCATGCGTCCCTTGCGCCAGGCGGCCGGCATCTCGAAGACGACGGACTTCCGCCCGGCCGGGCCCAGCAGGCTGATGCGCGGCCCGTCAGCGACGAGGAAGCGCCCGCCCCCCACCGGGTACGGATCGCGGAAGCTGCCCCGCGCGACCGGGCGTGCCTTGGTCCGATCGTCGGGCCCGTTGGACGGATCGACCACGGTAATCGTCCCCGCATGCTCGCGCCGCCCGTGCCCGGGCGAGAACGACGCGACAACCGTTTGGGTGCCGGGGATCCCCTTGGCGTCGATCATCACCGTGTTGGGATGTTGGTTCCCGTAGTACACCATCTGCCCCGTCCCGTCGGGGTTCATCGTCCAGAGGTGGTGATAGCCCACCTGGCTGCGGTCGACGTACTCCCACCGCTGGTAGAGCACCCGCCCGTCGGGCAGGACCCACGGCGTGTTCTCCTGCTCGGTGTTCGGCGAGAGCTGGCGGATGCCCGACCCGTCGCCCTCGCAACGGAACAGGACGGCGACCTGCGTGACGTAGCAGGGGACCCAGCGGTTGCAGCGGCTGGAGCAGAAGATGATCCCGCCGTCGGGAAGGTACGTCGGCTCGAAGTCATCGTAGGGCCCGCGCGTGATCTGCGTCAGGCCCGTCCCATCAATGGCAATCTCATACAGGCGATAAAACGGCTGGCCGCCCTTGCGATACGAAAAGAGGATCTTCTTTCCGTCGTAGTGCATCTGCGGATCGCGCACTCCGCCGGCCGGGTCGTCCAGCAGCGTCGTGACCTTGCCCGTCGCGACGTTGAGCCTGCACAGCTTCCCGCCGTCGTGATAGTACAGGCGGCTTTTCGGGCGGACCACGTCATATCCGAAGTTCGCATACCAATGCCCATCCGGGTCCGACTGGCGCACCGCAAAGATAATCTCCTCACACCCGACCGCGTCGACGGTCGACTTCGGCGCCGCGGCGCCCGTCGCGCCGGTAAGGAACCCGATCAGCACCCACGCCGCAATCACACAAATGGGACACTTGTTCACAAGGCGACTCCTCATCCACACGCCGAATATACCTATATCATACCGCCTGCGGGAGCAAAGTGTCGGCGGGAGTTACTACCGTCCCGCCAGTGCGGAAGGGTTTTGGGATCAAGGATACGGGGCGACCTGTTGGATAGGCGTAGGGTGTGCAACTCGCTACCGTCCCGATAGTGCGGAAGGGTTTTGGGATCAAGAACACGGGGCGACCTGTTGGATAACAGATCGCCCCGTGAGAATCGTCTGTGATGCGTTTACGGCTGTGCGGCGTTATGCTCTGCGGCGGCGTCTGAAGAACACGCCAAGACCCCCCAAAGCCAGAAGCGACATCGTTGCCGGTTCGGGGACGGCCTCCAACACAACTGCTTCCATATTGACGTGCCACGTGGAACTCACTGTCGCGACAATGTTGCCGCTGCCGTCCGTTGACACGCCGTTGAAGATCAGATTGGGACTCAAGGGGGCCGTGTTATACAGCGTCTGACGATTGAGCCCTGTGTTTGTGATGGTTCCCGCGCCATCGGTCACTCCAACGTTAATTGCGGCCTTGTTCTCATTGACCAAGGAATAGACACGCGCATTGTAGCTTAGCGCATCATCGAGCCCGGCGAATGTCACGGTCAGCAGGTAGCCGGTCGTGCTGTACACCAAGTCGTCCGCGGCGGGGATGTAGTAGGGATCGCCTGCCATGCCGGGCCAATTGGCGGCATTGACGTCATTGTTGTTGCCGAGCCGTCCTGCCAGCGTTATCGTCACGCCGTCGACAACCGCGCCGTCTCCGTGACGGATGACGGATCCGTCGGCAATCGTGCCGTTTGTGCTGAGTTGATTCCAGTCAGCCAACGAGCCGCCGTCGGCGTCACCGGTGTTGGACAGATCCAGCTTGAGGACATCTCCAGCAGAAATCGCCGCATAGGTGGAGGTGGTCGCCAGGGCGAGGCTTGCCATCGCCACGGCGGCGAGGGTCAAAACGGCCTTGGTTCGGTTTCGTGCAGCCATGGTCTTCTCCTCTTGGATTGCAGGTGCAACCATTCGGGCGAGATCTCCAAGGTGAAGTTGCCCCTGGCCTCGCCACCTCTAGGCTCTGCCAACGACGCTCGCCGACAGTGATAGAAATACTACCGCACCCTGCCGGTCTTTGCAAGCGAAAAATCTCACGAACAACGCCCCGCAAGGCCGTTCTTCAGGGGGATGGGAGGGGGTAAGTAGCTTCCCCTCAAAGCCTTACAGGAATTCTCCATCCCCAAAACATTTTTCAAGAAGGGTATCCCACGCATCGCCCTTCGACAGGGCTCCCTTCGACTACGCTCAGGATCTGACGACAGGGCAAGCAACGCCTCGGCGGTCCGGCGACGAAACGGGCAGAGAGACGGGCGCGAGCGACTCCTACCGGACGTATGCGGTCGCCAGGCGGACCATTGTTTCGTAGTTTGCCATTGTTGTGGGCGTGATCGTCCGCCCGTAGGGGCTCGCTGAGGGCATCAGGACGAAGCCCCTGCCCTCGCCGGCGGTGCCGTCTCGAAGCGACGCGGCGACGACGTGCTCGAACTCGGACGGGGGCATGTTCTCGATATCGCGGATCTCGATATTACCGAACAGCGCCATCTCGCTGCCGTAGCGTTCTCTGACGTCGGCGAGGCTCACGTCGCCGGCCGGCCGGCGGGGGCTCGACGGGGTCCAGCGCCGCGGCGCCCATCGCATGGATGGAGCCCGACGGCCCACTGCTACTTCGACTACGTCCAGTCGCCGGACAAGGCGTCCGAGCCTCAAGGGTTCGGCAGGTCGATCATCACACTGAAGCGGACCTACGAACTGGAGCCCATGCCCGACTACATCAAGCAGGCCAACCCCCGACTGGTCCTCGGCACGCAGGCGAACCTCTGGGGCGAGCGGATGAAGAGCTTCCCTCACATTCTGTACATGACCTACCCGCGAGCCTGCGCCCTGAGCGAGGTGGCCTGGTCGCCCCCCGAGGGGCGTGACTACGCCGAGTTCCACGCCCGCCTGCTGCTGCACCTGAAGCGCCTCGACACCGCCGGAATCAACTACCGCCGCCCGACAGCCGTCGACAAGCCGAGATAGGGCGCAGTCCTTCCCGGCCGACGGCTGGGACGACAGAGAGCGAAAATGGGGACTGGCTCGGGAGCGCAGCGCAGCGAAGCGGACGTGCCTGTACCCTTTTTCGCAGCTCCGTGGGCGAGTTCCCGCTCATGAAGAACTGTCCCCTTTCCTCCCCTTTCGGATACAATCACTGGGAGAGCCCCGCGACCGTTGCAGGGAGAGAGGCTGTTCCGGGAAATCTCGGTCGGCGACAATCAGTCAGGAGTCATCCCATGAAGGCAAGACCGTTGGTCGTGCTGGCCGTTTGCAGCGTCGTCGGTTCGGTGGCCGTTGCGGCCAATCCGTCTGCGAAGAACACCGCTCGGGCGAAGAAGAGGGCCAGGCCGGCGCCAAAGGCCGCGCAGTACGATGCGTCGGTGCCGAAACCCACGGTGGCCGGAGTCCGGTACGGGCCGCATGAGCGGCATGTGTTGGACTTCTGGAAGGCGACGTCGGACAAGCCGACGCCGTTGGTGTTTGTGATTCACGGCGGGGGATGGGTCGGCGGGAGCAAGGAGCGGCTGAACCGGTTTGCGGATACGGCGGCCTTGCTGAAGGCGGGGATTTCGGTCGTGGCGATCAACTATCGGCTGATGCGGCATGTGGGGGACGTTCGCCCGCCGGTCAAGGCCCCGCTGCATGACGCCGCCCGGGCGCTGCAGTTTGTGCGGAGCAAGGCCGCGGCGTGGAACATCGACAAGGCCCGCATCGGCGCCGCGGGGGGCTCGGCCGGGGCGTGCTCGAGTCTCTGGCTGGCGTACCACGACGACCTGGCCAAGCCCGACAGCACCGACCCGGTGGCTCGCGAGTCGACGCGTCTGTGGTGTGCGGCCGTCAAGGGCCCGCAGACCACGCTCGATCCCAAGCAGATGAAGGAATGGACCCCCAACAGCCGGTACGGCGGGCATGCGTTCGGCAAGCGGAACTTCGCCCAGTTCCTGGCCGAGCGCGAGAGCATCCTTCCCTGGATCGCCGAGTACTCCCCCTACGCCCTCGTCAGCGCCGGGGACCCGCCGACGTGCCTGTTCTTCAGCAGTCCGCCGGCCGTCGGCAAGAACCAGAAAGACCCGACGCACACCGCCAACTTCGGCGTGAAACTGCAGGAGCGCTGCGCGAAGTTCGGCGTCACGTGTGACGTCGTCTATCCCGGTGCGGCGAACGTGAAGTACAAGACGCCCACGGACTACCTGATCGCCACGCTCAAAGCCCCCGCCGGCGACGCGAAGAAGTGATACGATACGCCCAACCCCCGCAACCCACGTGTCGAGCCTGCCTGCCGCCAGCCAGGTGTCGGCTGTCGGGTGAGAAGCAGGGACGCCCATCCCGTAGCCCAATGCTTCAGGAGCGCCCCCATGACGACAGGTCGTGTGCTGACCCTTCCGGCCGCTGTCCTGCTCGCGCGGCCGCTGTCCTGCTCGCGGCGGCCTCGGCCCGAGCGGCGGACAGACACAGCTTCTCATGAGTAGCCTCCCTGCCACCTAACCCGCCCCGCCACAACCCCCCAAAGTAGCCTGTCCCCTCTTCATCCCTCGGGGGAAGTGTGAACCGGCGCGAACCGCGGGGTCACAGACGCGACATGAACTCGAAGACGGTGTCGGCGTGGCCCGTGAGGGTCTCGTGGCCGAAGTCGGGGTACAGGGCCATCGACTTGGGGGCGGTGATCTTGTTGTAGGCGGCGAACTGCGTGGAGGGCGGGCAGATCTGGTCCATCAGCCCGACGGCCATCAGGACCTCGGCGCCGATCCGGGGCGCGAGGTGCTGGACGTCGATGTAGCCCAGTTGGGTGAAGATCTCGTCCTCCCGCTGGTGGCGGGGGTCGAAGCGGCGGAAGTAGTCGCGCAGTTCGGCGTAGGCGTTGGCGGCGAGGTCCATCTCCCAGACGCGGCGATAGTCGCACAGAAACGGGTAGACCGGGGCTGCCAGCTTGATCCCCGGCTCCAGCGCCGCACAGGCGAGGGTCAGCCCGCCGCCCTGACTGGCGCCGGTGGCGCCGAGGCGGGCGGGGTCGACGGTGGGCAGACCCATCACGATCCGCGCCAACTGGGCAGTGTCGAGGAAGATGCGGACGAAGAGCATGTTGGCCGGCTCGTCGTCGAGCCCGCGGATGATGTGCCCGGTAAGCGTGTTGCCCGCAACGCCGCCGAGGTCCTGGCTGAGCCCGCCCTGCCCGCGACAGTCCAGGGCCGCGACGGTGAATCCCGCCGCAACGTAGGGCAGCTTGTCCGTCCAGTCGCCCGCGCTGCCGGAGTAGCCGTGGAACATCACGATGGCGGGTCCGGGGGCGGGCTGTTCGAGGGGTTCGAGCAGCTTGGCGTGGATCCGCGCCCCGCCGACGCCGGTGAAGTACAGGTCGCTGCATCGGGCGTACGGGGCCCGGAAGTCGGCGGGCACCGTCTCGACCTGCGGATCGATCGCATGCATCTCGGCCAGTCGGACATCCCAGAAGGCGTCGAAGTCGTCCGGGCGCGGGTTGACGCCCTGGTAGGTCTTCAGTTGCTCCAGCGGCATGTCGAACATCAGCGGCATCGCGGGTCTCCTTCGCGGTCTCGTGCGAGGGGGTATCGTCGCGGAAGTCCGCGAGCGATTCAAGGCTTGTGCGATCTGGGAATTGTGGGACAATCGCGGTCCGGCGACGAAGCAGGTTCCCTTCACCCGACGGATAACAGGACATGGCGATGACTCTCACGCGACGCGGATTACTCAAGGGCTTGGGGCTGGGTGCGGTGGCGGCTGCGGCGCCGCGGGCGGCGATGGCGGCGGCCCGCCAGGACACGCCTCGCAAGCCCAACGTGATCATCATCTTCACCGACGATCAAGGCACGCTGGACGCCAACTGCTACGGCTCAAAAGACCTCTACACCCCCACGACCGACGCCCTGGCGGCTACCGGCGTGCGGTTCACGCAGGCCTACTCGCACACCGTCTGCTGCCCCGCCCGCGCGATGCTCATGAACGGGCGTCAGCCCCAGCGGAGCAACGTCAACCATTGGACCCAGGGTGACGCCCACGCCAAGACCGGGCGGAACATGTACCTCGACGAGGTCACGATTGCCGAGGTGTTGGCCAAGGCGGGCTATCGGACGGGGATCTTCGGCAAGTGGCATCTCGGGGCGGACCTGGCCCACGGGCCGCTCGAGCAGGGCTTCGACGAGTTCTTCGGACACCGCGGCGGGTTCATCGACAATTACAACCACTACTTCCTCCACGGCTCGGGCTTCCACGACCTGTACGACAACAAGACCGAGGTCTTCCGCAAGGGCGAGTACTTCCCGGACATGACCACCGCGCGGGCGGTCAAGTTCGTCCGGGCCAACAAAGACCGCCCGTTCTTCATGTACCTCGCGTTCAACATCCCGCACTACCCCGAGCAGGCCGACACCAAGTTCGACGAGCGCTACAAGGACCTGCCCATGCCCCGCCGCTCGTACGCGCGGATGATTTCAACCGTCGACGACCGGATGGGCATCGTCGTCAAAGCCGTCGAGGACGCCGGGCTTCGGGACAACACGATCATCATCTTCCAGAGCGACAACGGCGCCTCGGCCGAGCGGAACCACATCCGCATGGACAACCACAAGTCCGGTCTGCCCAAGGGCCATAAGTACGGCGCCAACGGCGGCGGGGGCAACATGGGCAAGTGGCGCGGGGCCAAGGGCTCGTTCTGGGAGGGCGGGATTCGCGTGCCGGCGATCATCTCCTATCCCGCCAAACTGCCCAAGGGCGCCGTCCGCGACCAGGCGGTGACGGTGATGGACTGGTATCCGACGATCCTGGACCTGTGCGGGACCGCCAAGCCGAACTGTCCGCTGGACGGGCGGAGCCTGCTTAAGGTCATCGCTTCACCCGACGCGCCGTCGCCTCACAAGGTGATGCACTGGGCGTGGGGCAATCGTTGGGCCGTCCGCGAAGGCGACTGGAAGCTGATCGGCGCCGGGCGAGGCAGAGCCCAGTTGTACAGCCTGGCCGGCGAGAATCCCGAGCGCGAGGACCTGGCGAAAAGACACCCCGAGATTGCCGCCCGCCTCCGCGCGCTCCACGACGCGTGGGCCAAGCAGATGCAGGCCGACGTCAAGGCCCGGCTCGCCGCCGGGACCGCGAAGTAGGCGCCATGGGCGTGCGTGGCTAATACCAGCCCGTCCAGTTTCGCGGTCTTCTGCGGGCCCTGTAGACCTCGTAGATCACGCACTTGCCCCGGTAGAACTCCGGCACGTAGATCAGTCCGCGCTTGCGGTCGAAGCCCATGTCCGCGGGGAACTCGAGCCCCTCGGCTACCGTGCGGACGGTGCGGCGGTCCGGGGCGACGGTGCAGATCTTGTGGCCGCGGCAGTCGGTGACGAGGAACGTGCCGTCGCTGAGCACCTCGATGCTGTCGATCCCCACGAAGAACCTGGCCAGGCCGAACGGCATGGGGTCGGACTTGCCCGTCAGGTCGATCTCGAACAGGTCCGCGTTGCCCTTGGCCACGCTCACGCAAAACAGCCTGCCCTCGTGGAACGTGATGCCGTTGACCCACGCCGGGCCCTTCATGACCACCTGCGGGGCCTTGCCCGCCGGATCGATCCGATAGATGCGGTTCTGTGCGTGGGACGAGGCGTACAGCCATTTGCCGTCCGTCGCGATGTCGTTCAGGTGCTCAGCCCCGACCACCGGGACGACCTGGGCCGGGCCCGGCGGATCGATCTTGCAGCGCTTGACAACCGTCAGGTCCGTGAAGTACAGCCACCCGTCCCACACCACCATGCCCTTGGGCGAGTGGATCGGATGGGCCTCGGTGCTGGCGACCCAGCGTCGGTCGATAATCCTGCCGTTGGCGCCCAGGCGTGAAATGAACCCCCTGCCGTCTTCGGCGTCCACCGTGTCGCGCGACGTGGGGTTGATGTTCGAGACGTAGATGTCCCCCGTCGCCGGGTCCACCGCCACCGACTCGGGCGTCTTGAAGTCCCAGATGACGCTCTGCTTCCTGAGCTTCCAGACCATCGGCGCCGTGCCGCCGGCCCCGCACCCGCAGGTGGCCAGTATCGCCACCGCAACCAGTCCCAGTCCGCATCTGTTGACGTATCTCATGGCATCCTTCCCGTCTAGCCGCGGCCGCGGCCGCACCAAAGTCTCAGCACTTCTTTTCGGAAAAATACCTGCGATTATTGAGCAGTTCAAGCCCGCCCTTCGTCCTGTCCGCCGGGAAAACGGGCGTGACAGGGCCATCGGGAGTGTTTATCGTGGCAGGTGGCGTGTCGGACCGAAGGGAGAGGCGACAGATGGCGAAGAAACCGGCGAAGAGGCGGCGGAGGCTCGTGGGCTCTCGTGCGCCGAGGCGCGGCCTGCCGCCGGGGTCGGCGGTCCACGTGGGGCCCGAACATGGGCAAGACGGGCGGGTGACCGTCCTGGACTACGATGCGAACGACCTGAGCGAAGCCGAGATCGACGACGTTCGCGACTGCTTCGCGATGAGCGACACCCCCACGATCACGTGGATCGACGTGGCGGGCAAGGTCGATATCAAGGCGTTGGAAGCGTTGGCCGAGCATTACGGCCTGCATCCGCTGGCGCTGGCCGACGCGCTGAACGCCTACCAGAGGCCGAAGTACGAGGACTACGGGCAGACACTCCAGGTCGTGCTGCGGATGTGCCGCTGGAACGCCTCTGCCGCCGAGGTGTCTCTCGAACAGGTCGCCCTGATCGTCGGGCCGAACTTCGTGATCTCGTTCCAGGAATTGCGCGAGGACGTCTTTGAGAGCATCCGCGAGCGCCTGCGCGAGGGCAAGGGGCGGATTCGCCAGATGGGGGCCGACTTCCTGGCCTACAGCCTGCTCGACGCGGTGATGGAGGCCTATTTCGCCATGCTCGAACGGCGGGGCGAACTGATCGAAGCCCTTGAGGAGGAAGTCGTTGCGCGCCCCGACACCACCACGCTGCGCCGTCTGCACACCATCCGGCGGGGTAACCGTTCAGGCGAAGCCTCCGACATTCAGATGACCTCGCCACTTCTGC
>CAZVEV010000070.1:0-22424 GCA_964625865.1 uncultured Planctomycetaceae bacterium
CCGCATCAAGCTCAAGCGACTATACCCGACTATTCAAAGCTGACGGCACACTAGAGAGGTCCGCGAGACGAGCCGAAGGGGCCACTGACCGACGCACCGTCACGCGGAATCAAGTTCGCTATCAGTAATTGAATGGAGAAGTCATGAAAACAACAGGAATCGCAGTTTGTGCGATTGTCGCCGGCATCGCTCTGGCCGGTTCGTCGATGGGCGCAACGATCACGAATGGGTTCGTGCTAAACAAGGGGGGCAACTGGTCGCACCTTTCCGGCGCGACGGCGAGCCAGTCAAGTACGGGCAGTGGCGGGCTTGCTTCTCGCGCTATCGACGGCAATTACAACGGCCTCTGGTCCGGAGGGTCGGTATCCCATACAAGCAATGATGGCACGGGGACCTACTGGCAAGTGGATCTGGGCTCACAGCGGTCAATCACGGACATCACTCTGTTCAACCGCACCGATGCGTGCTGCGGAGGGCGTCTGTCGAATTACGCGGTGCGTGCGGGCAACGATGCCGGCTTTGGCTCGTACCTCTACGACTCCGGCGAGCAGACCGCAACGGCTCCCGCGAGCATCAACTTCTCGGGGGTTGGGGTGACGGCACAGTATGTCCGCGTGCAGCGCACGACGTCGCCAAGCAACCACGGCGACGATGTGATCTCGCTCGCCGAAGTTGACGTGCTTGGCCCGGCCCCGTTTACTTACACGAATCTCGCCCTTGGCAGTACGGCGAGTCAGTCGTCAACACTCAGCAATCCGGCGAATCCGATTGCCAGCAAGGCGATTGACGGCAACCTGAATACTTCGTTCCCCTCGGGTTCGACAACACATACGAATCCCGGCGGGCCCGTTCCCGTCTTCTGGGAGACGACTCTTGCCAGCGATTCCTTTATCAATGAAATTGCGCTCTATAACCGTGGCGACTGTTGTCCCGATCGCTTGAGCAATTTTCGTCTGTCGGTGTATGACGGCGCAACCGAGGTCTGGGGACAGAACTACTTTGTCGGCAGTGGGCAGGCAGGGAACATTTTCAGTGTCGTAGAGGATACAGGCGGGTTCTTTGCCACTGGCGATCGCGTGCGCATTGAGTTGATTGACGGCCACAACAACTCAGGCGGCGGAACGAACGACGTCCTGTCGCTGCGCGAAGTGGAAATCTATGGACAACCCGTCCCCGAACCGGCCTCGATGGCCCTGCTGGCCCTGGGCGGATTGGCGATGCTCCGCCGCCGACGCCGCGCGTAATCGCAAAGAGATAATCGCACCCCAAACACCCCACGGGGCGGCCTTTCATCGGGTCGTCCCGTTTTGCTTTGAACATAGGGGGCGCTGGGCCTCCTGCCTACGCGGTGGCGATCTGCCGGCGGAGCCAGTCGATACTGGCGGCGAGGTTCTCGTCCGTGCCGAGGCACTCCACCGAAATCACGCCGTCCCAGTCGGCCTCCTTCAGCAGGCGGATGCACGTGCTGATATTCTCGGCGTTGACGCCCTGGCCGATGGGCGACTCGCTGGTGGCGATGCCCGTTTCCTCGCCCCGCAACGCCGCCGCCAGCGATTTGCTGACGTCCTTGATGTGCATGTACTTCAGCTTGCCCAGGAACCGCTGAAGGAACTCGACCGGATTGCCCCCCGCGATGAACGTGTTGCCCGTGTCCAGGTTAAAGCCCAGCCACGGCGTGTCGAAGAAGTTCAGCATGCGGTCGAGGATTTCCGGGTCGTTGGTGTACGGCCCGTGGGTTTCGATGTTGACGGTGACCTGGTAGTCCTCGGCCCATTCGAGAATCTGGCGCAGGTTCTCCCGGGTGATCGCGAGGACCTGCTCGTCGGTGAAGCCCTCGGGCCTGGCCGCCCCGTCGGTGGTGTCGACGAAGGGACACCCGACGGCGGCCGCGAACTGGATGGCGCGCTGGACGTACCGCACGCCGAACGTCGCCCCCATCGGTCCCGTGATGGGGTAACCCGCGTCGATCTGCGAGACCTGAATGCCGCACCTGTCGAGGTAGCGCCGCAGGCGGATGGGGTTGGCGTCCAGCGAGACCGTCGGACTGTAGCCGAGGCCCTGGATGAAGTCCTGCCCGTCCACCACGCCGAACTCGATGTACTCCAGGCCGAACCGCCCGGCCGCCTCGACCGCCTGCTCCAGCGAGCCGCTGAGGCACCGCCAGTTGTCCGTGTGCATACTCAACTTGATCATGGCCGATCTCCCGTGCGGCCGCGGCCCATCCACGCACCGCCGAGCTGTGATCTTACCGGCGTCCCGGTTCGGCGTCCATGCCCGTGAGCCAGTCCCCTTTTCGTCGCAGTCCCTTTATCCGAACGCCTCAACGCCCTGGGCCGTGTCGAACAGTTCTAACCGGCAACCCGAAGGTCTGCTGTCGGCGACAATGCGTGTTCGCGGGAGCCCCCCCGGTGTGTTCACCGAAGGCGAGATGGGCGTGATGATCCCGACGACAAAGCACCGCGGACGTGGTCCGACGTCGCGCGGGGTTGCAGCGCGCACTGCGCGGTGGATCGTCCGGTAACTCCCCGTACGACGCGCGAAACCGCAAGCGGTGTTCTGATGGTGTGCGGAACGGATGGGTCGTTCGAGGGCGTGCCTCTGACCTTACGAACACGGGAACATCATCCCACGCAACCAAGTAACCGCTTGCTCGTCCTGAGCGCAGTCGAAGGGCGGTTTCGCGCGTCGTGCGAGTGGATCGTCCGGTCCAATCGCGCCAGTGCGCCCTGCGACCTCGCGCGGAGTCGATTCACCTCGCGCGAGCAGATGTCCTACTTCCAACAGACCACACGTCCGTCGGCGGTGGCGAAGTAGAGACGGCCGTTGGCGGCGGCGAAGCTGTCGTAGACGGGCGACGCGGTCAGCGTGCATTCCGACAGCTTCGACCCGTCGGCGATCGAGACCGCCTGCAGGAGGACTTTTCCGTCCGGACGATTGGCGAAGAAGCCTTCCACGGCGGGCGGGCCGGCGAGGTACAGCGTCTTGCCCGCCAGCAGCATCGCGCGCGGGTAGATGGCGATGGACGTCGACCAGGTGTAGTTGATCTTCGGCTGGGGACGACGGCCCTTCTTCTTGCGGGCCGGGGCCTTCGGCGGCGTACGCTTGACCGTCGCGCCGAACAGGCGCAACTGCGACTGGAGGCCCAGGTGGCTGCCCGTGTTGGTGTACCCGGTCCTGCCGAACCCATAGGCGTGCGTGGCGTTTCGCACCAGGGCCTTGCCGGAGATGCGGCTGTTGCCCGCGCTGGTCCACCCGCCGTATCCGCCCCGCATGAACGAGCCGTACTGCAAGTACGTCCGGTGCCACCACGTATCGTCCACGAATCCCGCCGAGCAGAACAGGTGATCGACGGTCTGCGGCTGGGGGGCCCCCGCCAGGTCGAACCGCTGGTGCCTCATGAAGATCGACGTCCCGTCGGTCGACAGCACGTCGGGGATCGCCCCGGGCATGGTCACGCCCTTAATGGTCTTCTGCGGCTCGTTGCCGGTGGCCGGGTCCATGTGCGAGATCTGTCGCCGAAACAGCGCCTTGCCCGTGGCCGCGTCGACGCCGCAGAGGTACACCCCGCCGTCGATGTAGGACGTTCGCCCGGCCGCCGCGTAGGCCGTCGGCTTGCCGCCGGGGCCCTTGCACACCAACACGTTGCCGGGGACCGGCCAGACCGATTCCAGCCGCCCGTAGGCGACGATCTGGCGGTCCTCAGGCGCCACGCGGAACCGCCACGCCAGCGCCCCATCCGCGGCGCGGAGGCAGTACATCCACCCGTCGGCCGACCCGAAGTAGACCGCCTGGCCGAAGACCGTCGGCGGGGAGTCGACGCGCCCGCCGGCGGTGAACGACCAGAGCGGCGCCCCGTCGTCGGCGCTCATCGCGTGGACGGTGTTGGCCTCGCGCTGGGCGACGTAGAGCCTGCCGCCCGCAACAGTGACGGCCGTCAGGGGCCCGGCCAGCGGGACCGACCAGGCGCGGGTGAGCTTGGTCGGCAGGGCTGTCGACGCGGCCCCGCTGCGCGCGTTGTCGCCGCGAAGCGTCGGCCAACTCGATTGCGGACTTGAGATCTGAGAAGGGGGATTCGGGATCGTTTTGCCGAATGCCGCACCCTTCTCCACGCGCTCAGGGCCCTTGCGGAAAGGGACCGCCCGCTTGCCGGCCAGGGCGTTGTAGCCGTCGAGTTTGGCGGTGATGTAGCAGGCGCAGGGGTGCGTCGGAGCGTACATCAGGCCGTTGCACGGCAGCGTGCCGTACTGGCAGGCCCCGCGCACCCAGTGGTCGGCCGTCGCACGGTTGGGGTTGCTCACGTCGATGAACTCGATGCCCGCACGGCCCTGGATGATGTACTTGACGGTGGCCCTGTTGCGGTGGCAGCGGTGATGGCCGAACCCGAACGTGTAGAGGTCCTGGTCGCGGGGCTTGGTGGCCACCACCTTGCCGGTCTTCAGGTCGTAGATCTCCGTGATGCCCGGCTGCCTGCCCCACGCCATCGGCCCGCTGTAGACCTTCCCGTCGATGACGAACACGTCGGCGGGGGCGTTGAAGTTCTCGTGGGCCGGCCGCGTCCATAACGGCTTGCCGGTCTTCGCGTCGAACGCCATCAGCAGACCGTCGGTCAGAATGTGATTCGCCGAAACGCGCCACTCCAGCGCGGTCTTGTCCGTCCCGCCGGTGTCGACGGGCTTGTCGGCCGCGCGGTCCGCAGAGAGCACCACGCCGTCGGCAACCACCACCGTCGGCACGAGCCAGGCATAGCGATGGCGAGTTGACGGGCGCGCGACCTTCCAGAGGACCTTGCCCGACGCCGGGTCCAGCGAGAAGAGCGTGCCGGCGTTCTGGAAGAACATCCGCCCCTCGCCGAGGATCAGCGTAAGCGGCAGGATCTGCGCGACGTCGGTGTCCTGCTTGGTCCACAGCAGCTTGCCCGACTCGGCGTCGAACGCGCGGACGTGCTTCCGCATGTACTTCGTGGTGTACTCGAGATACGAGCCCCGCCAGACCGGGAACTTCCGCAGGACCTTGCCCGTGGTGGGGCTGGCCTCCTTCAGCGGATCGCTGATGACGACGAACAGCTTCCCGCCGCTGCAGACGATCTCGTGGGCGTTGTCCGTGCCCGCGTACGTTCGCAGCACTTCGCCCGTCGCGGCGTCCAGCGCGACGGCCGGCTTGCCGTACCCCAGCGTGGCATACACGCGATCGCCCACCGCCACCAGGCGTTTGGGCAGCTCGGCCGGACCGCTACGGAACGGGCGCAGTTGATCCTCCCACGGCGTCACCGGCTTCTTCCACAGCAGCACGCCGTTAAACGCGTCGCGCGCGACGAGCATCCATTTCGACTTGGCCTTCACCGAGGCGGTCGGCCCCTCGTCGACGATCGAGAAGATCCGCCCGCGAGCCGAGACCACCGCGCTGACGGAGTCGAGGTGATCGTGGCTGCGCCCCCACCGCGGGCCGGCGACCCACTGCATGTGACGCGGCGGGGCGACCACCGTGTCGGCGGCCACCGCGTTGTTGCTCGGCGAGTGAAGGTAGTGCGTCCACTCGTCGATGTTCGTCGGCCAGGGCTTGACGGTCTTCACCCAACTGCCGCCGGTCTTGACCATCGCCACGCCGCGCGGGCTCAGCACGCGCATGATCTCCCCGTCGGCCAACTTCCCCGCGGACTCGACGACCAGCAGGCTGACCAGATTGTCCGCGTACGGCAGGGTCTTGGAGTCCCAGTGGATCACCGTTACCGGTCCCAGGACCTTCTGCTTGAGCAGGTGCGCCCGGGCGGTCGCCGCGCCGGCGGCGTCTGCGCAAAGCCCCTGCACTACGTAGCGATCGTGTATCCGCAGCCCGGCGGCAAACTCGCCGCTTTGACACCCCACGTGAACCACCAACCCGCCCCGAACGCCCGACGTGGCAACCAGGTTACCCGGCGCCTCGGCGGCGCCGACAGCCGACGCATACGCCGCGGTGAACAGCAGGACGACACAGGCCCGGTACAGTGATGTCGATTTCATTGCCGTCAACCTTTCAAAAGAACTGGGTGCGTCGGATCATTTCGTGAACAGATCCGAATGGGTTCCGGTTCGCTCGAAGATCAACTGCTCGCCGTCGATCTTGTAGATCAGGAGCCAGTCCGACTCGATGTGGCAATCCCGCCGGCCGACGTAGTTGCCCACGAGTTTGTGGTCGCGATGAATAGGGTCCAGGGGCTCGCCGGCAAGCAGCGTCCGAGCGATGATCTTGAACTTCTCCATGTTCTTTCCACGACGTCTGCATCGCTTGAGGTCCTTCTCGAATCGCCGCGTGTAGACCGGAGTGTACATTAGATCCCCAGCTTCTCGAACATGTCGTCGGCATCCTCGCAGAGGACCAGATCGCGCCCGGCATCGGTCGCCTCGAACGCCCGCCTGGTCGCGTCGGTTGGCACGGCGACGTCAAAAGGCAGTCCGTTGCGAAGTTCAACCTGCTTGTAGAAGATCGTGATCGCCTGGGTCGGATTCAGCCCGAGGCGGCGAAAGACCGTCTCGGCATGGTCTTTGAGTTCCGGCTCAAGTCTCGCCCGCACCGTTGCACTCTTGCTCATGATCCACGCTCCATTCTCAACGACTACTGTAGCACATATGGGATACAAGTGCACGCCCATGATTTGCAGTTTCCAGCCCGGTCGGATATCATCAGGTTCCGGGTAACCGCGTCGGACGGCGCGACGGGGAAAGGCACGGCCATGAGGAAATCGGACAGGCAACTGCTTTCGCACTGCATCGAGACACTGCTCGAGGTCCAGGCGGCCATCGAGGCGGCGCCCGCCGAGCGCCTGGTCCAACACGCCCCGCAGTACAAGGCCGACTCGCTCGCCCTCGACACGATCCCGGAGGCCGTCCTCCACGCCAAACTCATTGACGAATATGACGGGCGGATCGTGCTGGTCAGCGAGGAACGCGGCGGCTACAACTGCGACCACCTGGTCAGCGGACGCGTGGTGGTCTTCGCCGACCCGACCGACCGGTCCGAACCGCTGGCCGAGTTCATCCGCGACCGGATCGCCGCCGCGGACTCCCCGGCCATGACGTTCGGCCAACTTCTGGCCGCGCCCGACGCACGGGACACCTGGGAGCATCGGGCGCAGTGCCCGGCCGCCCTGTCCGGCGCCTGCTGCTCGCTGGCTGTCGTCAAGGACCAGTCCGTCCTGTTCTCGATGCTGCTGAACTACATCACGCGCCAGATCGTCGTCGCCTGCGACCGGGGCGTTCGCGCAGCGGATACCGCGGCGCTGCGGGCCGACGTCGACGGGTGCGGCTTCGACCGGGCCGCCGTGCCGGTCACGTTTACCACCGTCGCGACCGACAGGACCTGCGTGACGTACCTCGACGCCGAGAGCTACCGCGACCACGCGGGCCAGGCCGGTCTGCTCGACGGGGCGACCTCGGCGGCGGCACGCAATCCGGGCGGTCCCGCGCGGGTGCTGTTTCTGTCAGACCTGAACCCCGAGCCGCCGGCGATGGTGATGGCCAACGGCGAGAAGATCGGCGAGTGGATCGGCTGGCTGGCCGTCGTCCGGGCCTCGGGCTGTCTGACCGCCTACGCCGTCAGTCCCGACGCGCCGGCCGCCAGGGAAGGCATCCTGGTGGCGCCGACGCCCCCCTACAGCGCCCTGGAACTCCACGACGGAGACCTCCGCCTGAACGTCGAGAAGCTCAAGTGGCTGCCCAACCCCAGCCGCTACCGTGAGATGATCGTCGTGACCCACCGCGACAACGCGGCGGTCAAGGCCGACATCGAATCCCACAACGGGCGAAAGCTGCTCGGTTGAGGTGAACCGGCTCCACGCGCAGAGCAATCTCCGCCGCCAATCGATGCATCTCTTGCGAGTGGTCACTTTGGCGGATTCCCGCCATCCTCCCTGAAGGACCGTCCGCCTCGTCACGCACCCGGCGATTGTGATTCGGCTATTCGGGTGTTGTACAGCGTGATCACGTCCTGCCTCCGGAGCAGGCCGATGACGATGCCCGGACGTTCGGGGGCGACGATGGGCAGTTCCTGGTAAGAGCACTGGGCGAAACGTCCCATCACGTCGCTCAGGTCCGTCAGCGGGGTCACCGGTTCGACGTCGGTAGCGGCGACCGCGGAGGCCGCCACCATCTTCCCCGCTTCCGGATCGAACAGGAAGTAGCGGATATCGACCAGTCCGAAGTAGCCGGCCAGCTTGCCCTCGTCGTCGACGACGGGGAAGCAGGTCTGGCGGACGGCGCTGACCTTGACGGCGACGATGTCGAGCATCATGTCGTGCGGGATCGTGAGGATCTCCTCGTCGCCGGGGATCCAGGCGTCCTGGACGGTCAGGTCGGCCAGCACGTCGACGATCAGTTCGCCGCGGTGGGCGGGCGATTCGGTACGGCAGGCGACCTGCTGGCTGTAGAGCGACCAGCCGCGGCTGAGCAGATAGGCCAGCGCGCAGACCCACATCGCCGGCAGGAACAGCGCGAACGTGCCGGTCATCTCCGAAACCATGATCAGCGTGCTGACCGGCGTGTTGGCCGCGGCGGAGAAGAACGCGGCGGCCCCGAGAATCGCAAACACGTCGATCCGCGTGACGACGGAGGGCATGATCTCCTGGAAGGCCAACCCCACCACGGCCCCCACTGATCCGCCGATGACGATGCTCGGTCCGAACACGCCGGCCGATCCGCCCGAGCCGATCGTCAGCGACGTGGTGACCATTTTGCCCAGCGCGACGACCATCAGGAGCATCACGATCATCGGCACGGAGCCGTCGGCCTGGGTCCGCAGCGCAGCGGCGCCGGGGGCCAGCACCTTCTGGAAGAACCCGTATCCGTAGGCGAGCACGCCCAGTGCGTCGTGGCGGGCCGATGGGATCATCACGACGTAGATCGCCACCGCCACCGCACCGGCGCCGAGCCCGCCAATGCAGGGCTTGAGCCACGCCGGCACGCCCAGGCGCCCGAACAACCACTGCGAGCCGCGAAGGCTCCGGGCGAACAGGAACCCCGCCCCGACGGCCACCAGCGTCAGCGCCGTCAGCGGCAGGAGCACCAGGGGGCGGTTGAACTTCTCCATGTGGGCCACCGCAAACACCGGCGCGGCGCCGAAGACTGACGCGTAGACGCAGTAGGCCACCGTCGCGGCGAAGAAGGCCGGCAGGAGCGAGCCGGTCTCGAAGTCCGGGTCGGCGTAGAGGACTTCGACAGCGAAGATCGCCCCCGCCAGCGGCGCGCGGAACAGCGCCGCAATGCCGGCAGCCATCCCCGCAACCAGCAGCACGCGCCGATCCTGGCGCGACAGGCGGAACTTGCGCGCCAGGTACGAACCGAACCCCGCGCCAACCAGCGCAATGGGGCCCTCACGCCCGCCCGAACCGCCCGTGCCCAGCGTCAGGGCCGAGGCGAGAATCTTCACCACGCCCACCTCCCCGCCGATACGTCCGTTCCTGTTGTGATAGGCGTCGATGGCCATCCCCGCACCGGGCCCGGCGGCCTCACGGGCGAAGAAGTGGATCAGCAGGCCGGCCAGCAGGCCCCCGATGGCGGGGACGACCAGGAGCAGCCAAGGCGTCAGCGGGCGCGTGGTCGGGGGCAGGAGCCTGTCCAGCGTGCTCTCACCCGATGGCGCCGCCTCGCGGTAGCCGGCCGCCCAGTCCAGCGCCCAGTGCGACACGCCGTGGCAGAGCCAGTCGAACAGGATGGCCCCCACGCCCGCCGCCACGCCGACGGCGCCGGCCAACAGGATGATCCGCCCGACGGCCTGCAGCCGCGAGCCCTGGCGGAGAAGTGTCATTCGAGTCTTGGGCAGTTTCATGGTTATCCAGCCCGCGGGGCGGGTGCCACGGTCCTCCGCGCCGCGGAGAGCCGTACCGATCATTAGACACCGAAGTCCGGGCGGGAGCAAATGGTGAGTTCCACCGGAAGATGACTCCGCGTGAGCGGATTGCGAAGCCGCAAGCGGCGCTGGCGCGGTGACGGGGCGAAATGGCGCTGGCATTTCCCGTGTGGACGGCGCGTAATGATCGGACTATGAAACTGCGTGTACTTTTTGGCGCCGTGATGATCGTCGTGCTTTCGGGCCTGCTCTGGTGCGAGCATGCCCTGCTGGAAGACACCCCGTGGCGGGGCGCGCCGCTGGCGGGAGTCATAGCCGCGTTGGGCGTGGCGGCCTTCGGTGAACTGTCGCGGATGGCGGCTGGATCGGACGTCCGGCTGCTGCCGACTACCGGTACGGCCGCGACGCTGGCGATCGCGACGGTGCCGCTGTGGGGGACCATGATCGCCACACCCGGCGGGGCGATGAGCCTCCTGCTGACAACGCTGGGGCTGGGCCTGCTTGCGATCTTCATCGAGCAGATGGTCCGGGCGCGGATCGAGGATGCGTTTCGCCGGGTCGCTTGCACGTCGCTGGCCGTGATGTACCTCGGCGTCGGCGGGGCGATGCTGCTGCACCTGCGGCTGATCGGTGCGGGGGTGGGCCTGCTGCTGATGGTGCTCGCGGCGGCCAAGGGCACGGACATGGCGGCCTACTTCACGGGCAAGACGATCGGGCGTCACAGACTGATCCCCTGGCTCTCGCCGGGCAAGACGTGGGAGGGCCTTATCGGCGGGTTGGCCGGCGGGGCGGGTCTGGCCCTGCTGGTCCGGTGGCTGTGCGGGGTGACGGTCCTGTGCGTGTGGCAGACGGTGGTTTTCGGTGTGGTGGTGGGCCTGTTCGGCCAGGTCGGCGACCTGTGCGAGAGCCTGCTGAAACGTTCAGCGAAGATCAAGGACAGCGGCGCCGTCCTGCCGGAGTTCGGCGGCGTGCTGGACATCCTCGACTCACCCCTGATCGCCGCGCCGGTTGCGACGGCCCTGCTGATCCTCATGGCCTGACGCGGCGCGGTGCCCCATCCGACGCCGGTCAGCGCAGGCCCATCTCGACGAGATTGCGGTAGCTGGTGGCGAGGCAGTCGAAGGGGCTCTTGTCGTAGCACTGATCCTGCTCGACGAGGTAGTATTCCACCCCGCCGGCGTCGGCGGCTTCGAGGATGGCGGGCCAGTTCAGGTTGCCCTCGCCGATCTCCGCATAGCGCTGTTCGCGCGGCGGGGCGATGGCCATGTCCTTCAGGTGCAGCAGGGGTTCTCGCCCGGCGCACGTGCGGATCCACTCAGCCGGATCGCCCCCGCCGGCCTGGATCCAGTAGGTGTCGATCTCGGCCTTCAAGATCTCCGGCGAGATGTCCTCGTAGAGCATCGCCAACCACGTCCGCCCGTCGCCTTCGACGCGCACGAACTCCTGATTGTGGTTGTGGTAGGAAAAGTCCATGCCCGCGGCGGCGAGTTTCTCGGCCACGGGGGCCAGTTCATCGGCGAAGCGCTTGACGCCGTCGGCGCAGCGGTATTCCTCGGCCAGCCCGCCGATCGCCGGATGGACGCAGCCCCACAGCCGGTGCGTTTCAATAACGGTGTCCAGATCATTCAGGAAGTCGTCCCAGGACATGTGGGTAGCTGCGACGGTCAGCCCCGAGTCGGTGATGATCGCGGCCATCTCGCGGACATCCATTTCGCGGTTGTATCCGGACAGTTGGATCGACGTGTAGCCGATCTCGGCGACCTTCCGCAGCGTCTCGCGCATGGACTCGAGGGTCTGCATGAACTCCCGACAGGTGTACAACTGCGCGCCGAGGACGCCAGTGGCCATTGCTCGATTCCTTACTCGTGTTCGTGGTGACCGTGCACGTGGCGGAACTCGTGAACGCGATGGCTGGCCCAGAATCCCAGCAGGGCTCCGCCCCCCCCCGCCGTCAGCCAGTCCACCGGCAAGGCGCGGAACAGCACGTTGACCTTCGACCAGTCGGTCGCCTGACCCGGCGTGGCGACCAGCCAGGCTGTCGCATAGAAACCGACCGAGATCACCATCGGCAGGATCCAGACGACCAGGGCGTACGGCTGGGGGAACGCCTGGTGGGCGAAGAAGACCCCCGCGGTGAAGCTCGCCACCAGTGCGAAGATGATCTGCCCCCGGTCCGCCGATCGCAACACGACGGTCAGGATGACCACCGCGATGACGCTCGCCATCGCTATGCAGGCGGCGCACCGCGCGAGCACGATCCGCAGGGGGTCGCGTCGTCCGGCTATGCGACTGCCCTCCTTGCCGAGTGAAACCAGCATCGAATGGACCGCCTGGCCGAACAGCATCGCGACGATCCCGCCCTTGGCGTCGCTCGGCGCGTCGGTGACGTTGGCGCGCTGTTCGTCGGTCAACTCCGCCATCGGGTCCGTCCACAGCCACTGCGGCCTGACCGACCTGACCAGGCGGCGTACGAGATAGACGATCAGCGATCCCGCCGCGGCTAGCATGGCCAGCATGACCGCTTCGAGCATCAACTCACAGTACACGCCGTCCAGGTCAGCCGTCCGGGTCCAGAGCAAGCCGCGGATCTGCGGACTCCGCAGCGAGATCGCCCCGGCCGACAGCGTCGCCGCCAGCAGGGCGCCGACCGGGCGCACGGCGACGGTAACCACCGCGCAGAGCGCCACCAGCACGCAGAACATCCCCGCGAAGGCCACCGCGCTGCCGTACCCGCCCAGCGGAAGAAACGTCATGGGCGACAGCGGATCGTCCGGGCGCACCACCGGCCAGGCCAGGAAGTACACCGCCAGCAGACCGGCTACCGTCATGATCTGGACCTGGAGCTTCTCGAGTCCGTGAAAGTGATGATGTTCCATCGTGCCGCCCGGTCCTGCATTAAGTCCGCGTCGCCTGTACTCCACGTCGGTCCACGACCGACTCAAGGCGGAATGGTAGCGACACGTGGGGCGAAAGGCAAGACTGGTGATCGCGACAGTCCCACAGGCGAACGTATCGAGCGCACCTACTCGATCGCCCGGGCAACCGAGGGGTAGACCGGGAAGATCTTGGTCAGGCGCGTGGTTTCGAGCAGTTTCAGGACGGGGGGCTTGGGCGAGACCAGGCAGATGCGCCCCTGGTAGTGGCGCGTCTTGAGATGGGAACTGATGATCGCCCCCAGGCCGGTCGAACAGATGAAGTCCAGGTCGGCCAGGTCCAGGACGATGGGCGTGGCTTCGCTGGCGGTCAGTTCCTCCAGCGCGGCGCGCATCTCGTCAGCGTCGGTCATACGGGCCGACCCGTGCAGCGAGACGACAACAGTAGCCCCGTCCCTGGACACGTCGATTTCCAGCGGTCTGTCTGATGCGTAGGTCATGGGGTGACCCTCGTTCAGTTGTTACAGCGACACTTGACCATCTTGACCCGGTTACCACATGAATTGTAGCAGACCTCGTCCATGTAGGCGCGCATAAGCATGATGCCTCGCCCGCAAGGCTTCTCGAGGTTCTCGTCAGCGGTCGGGTCGGGCACGCGCGCCGGGTCGAACCCCGCGCCCTGATCGACGATCGTCACGGTCACGCACCGCCCTGTTACGTCATACTCGATGTCGATGGTCTTATCGGGATCAAGCCCGTTGCCGTGCTTGATCGCGTTGTTGAGACTCTCTTCGAGGGCCAGCTTCACAGCGAACGCATCGCCCTCGTCGTAGCCGTGCCTGTCCAACTCCTCGAGCACGGACTCTTCGACGGCCCTGGCCGCTTCATACGTCGAAGGTATCACCAGTCTAGACAAGGTTCCAGGTTCCCGCGCCAATGCTGTTAGGCCCCGCTACTGGAGGCTGGCCAGTGCGTCGGACACCGACTTGTGAATCCGAAAGATCTCGTTGAGCCGGGTGATCACGAAAATCTCGTAGATCGACGGCTGAATCGCGCACAGACACAGATCGCCGTTGCGTTCGCGAATTCGCTTGTGCAGCGTGATAAGCATCCCCAGCGCGCTGGAGGACATGTGCCCGACGTTGGCAAAGTCCAGGACGAGCTTGGGCGGGGTCGCGTCGACGACCAGTTCGGTCAGCGACTCGCCCAGGTGCATGATACTGACTTCGTCCAGGATCTTGCGGTCGGCAAACCGGGCCACTTTCACGTCGCCTTCGGCGGACACGCTCAGTCGGGCATTGTCTTGCGGCATAGTTCAGGTTCTCCTTGCCTTGGGTACCTCAGTGCCAGCAAACCGCCCAGGAGTCTACGATGCGGCGCAAGGCGTGTCAAGCGCCGCCCGGCGCGCACAATAAGCGTTCGCGGGGGGGGGCTTCGGACAGGTCCGGCGACTCTACGCACGAGGTCCGGATTTCGAGCTTGCGGTGCGCCGCGGTGCTACATCGCCTGGATGAGGTTGACGATCACGCTGATCGCCAGCGCTGCGGCCAGGGCGATCACGAGCATCATCATGTTGGGGTTGGCCTGGGCTGCCTGGCTCCCCTCGGTGTCTTCCGCGGCCCCCCCAGCGGCCAGGCCGGACAGCAGCCCGGCGTCGATCTGCTTCCTCGCCTGGAGCGGGGGGCGACCGGCGGCGATCGACTCCAGGTCCACCAGCAGGTCCGTCGTCGACCCGTACCGATGGCGCCGGTCCTTGGCCATCATCACTTCCACGACCTCGCCGATCCCGGCTGACAGGCTCGTGTTGATGTGATCCGGCGGGGTCAACTGCTCCTTCAGGTGCTTGTGCATGACCGCCGCAGGCGTCTCGCCGTCGAACGGCACGCGCCCGGTGACCAGGTGATAGAGCGTCGCGCCGAGCGAGTAGATGTCGGCCCGGAAGTCGATATCCACCTCGCCGCGGATCTGCTCGGGGCTGATGTAGTACGGCGTGCCGTAGGCCCGCCCGGCCTCGGCCTCGGCGGCCGCGGCGTCGCTGGCCTCGCGGGCCAGACCCATGTCGGCGAGCTTGGCCTCCCCGCTGGGCGTGATCATGATGTTCTTGAGCTTCACGTCGCGGTGGATCAGCCCCTGGTGATGCGCGTGCTCCAGCGCGCGGGCGATCTGGACGATGTAGCCCAGCGCGTCGGCTTCGGCGAGCACCTTGCGCTCGGCAAGCATCTCGTGGAGCGTGTCGCCCTCGACGTACTCCATCACGAAGTAGTGGTATCCGCTGGCCTCGCCGACGTCGATGGCCTGGACGATGTTGGCGTGGTTCAGCTTGGCCGCCGCCTTGCCCTCCTTGTAGAACCGCTCGACGTATTCGGCATTCTCCGAGAGGCGCTTGGGCAGGACCTTGATGGCCACCACACGGTCCAGGCTCAGTTGGCGGGCCTTGAAGACGGTCGCCATCGCGCCGGCGCCGAGTTTCGAGATGATCTGGTAGCCCGGGATCTGCTGATTCCGCGAGGCCTCGATGGTCCGCTTGGCCCGATCGATCTGGCTGGCGGTCACCACGCCCCGGGCGACCATGATCGCCGCGAGGTCCTCGCCGCCGTCGCCCTGTCGCAGGGACAGGCAGTTGCTCACCTCATCCTGCGTAGCCAGACGCTGCTCCACCACGAGGCGCCCAAGTTCGGTGTCCATCGAACTCTTGCCGTTGGGCTCTTGACTTGCACTTGCTTCGCTCATTGTCGGGTTCCGCTGCGTCAGCCTACATGCACTTGAACGACCACCGCCGAGGGTATCTGCGGACCTGCGGGCGCCACGTCTTCGCTGCCGAAATGGCTGTAAGAGGCGATCTGAGACGTCCATGTCACTAAAGGTCTGTTGAGCATACTGCACCCACCAGCGGACGGTCAACCCAAAAAGTCACAGGATCTTAACATTCTACGTCTGGCTCCTCGCCACAGTTCGGCCCGTACAGCCACGCCGGACCCAACGTCTCGCCGAACATGCCCCGGCCCACCAGGTGGCGCCGGATGTCCCAGCACAGTTCGCACTTGCCCGCATAATCGTCTGCCGGCACGAATCCGCAGGCAACAGCCCGCTCCAGCAGGTCGACCGGCCCGCCCCGGACCAGGTCCGAGATGATCGGCCGACGGTCCCGCTCGGCTTCCAGCGCCTGCCACAGTTGACTGACGCTCGTCGTCGCATCGGCGGTCCCGAGCACGATTCCCGCACAGGTTCCGGGCATCACGCGTCCGGCGGCGTCTATGTGAACGTGCCTGGACCGCAGCAGGACCTGCCTGCAGGGAGTATCGGCAAATGCTTCGGGCCCCTTGCGTTGCATCTGCGGAGCAAGTTCGTCGACCGCCCTGCCGCCCCAGCGGTCTCGCCCGGCGGCGGCCCAGCGAGCGAACAGGGCGCGGCGGTCGTCGCCGCTCAGCGCATCAGTATCGCACCCGTCGGCCAGCCAGTCGCGCCAGCGCACCTGCACGCGGCCGGTCCCGAGCACGTCGGCCGCCACGCGAGCGGCGAGGCGGCAGCGCTCGAGGGGCACGAACTGCTGGTGGTACGGGTCGGCGGAAATCGACAGCTTGACCATGCCCGCATCCTTCAGCGCCTCGATGCGCCGGCGCACGATCGCCTCGTCGGTCGCCCAGAACGCGTTGGTCTCGACCTTCGCCAGCGGGCCCAGGCCCTCGGCGGCGGCACGGCGGCACAGGTCGATCAGGCGCGGCCAGTCGCCAAACGGCTCGCCGCCGGACAGGTGGATGCGGCACCCGTGCGGCGAGGCGTCGATCAACTGGCGCCACAACCGCAGGGCCGTCTCGACCGTCATCTCCTCGCCGCGCTCGGGCCCGCAGCGCAGATAGCATGACGCGCACCGGGCGTTGCACCAGTACGTCAGCATCAGCCCCGCAAAGGACCAGTACTTCACGGGCATCGGTTGGATCATGGGTCGAAGGTCCAAGGTCGAAGGTCAAAGGTCAGGAGTCGCAAGTCCAACGCACGAGAGAACGCGCTATCGGACCTTTGACGTTGGACCTTCGACCTTTGACCATTTCATGGCATCCACACACTGCCTAGAACGGTCTCGCGTGCCGCGCCGGTCGCGGCGGGGCAGTGCGCTGTGAAGCGGTCCATGCGGGCGGCGGCGAGGATGGCGTAGCAGATCGCTTCCTTCGCGCGCAGGGACAGCCCATAGCGCTCCGACGCGTACGTGCTGCACGGGCTGAGCAGCTTGCGGATGCGGCTGGCCAAGTGAATGTTCATCGCCCCGCCGCCCGAGAGGATCACCTCGTGGGGGCGCTCGGTCAGCTTGCCCACCGCCATCGCCACCAGCCGCGCCGTCATCTCCGTCACCGTCGCGAGCAGGTCCGCATGGGAACACCCGTGCTTCGTGCCCATGTTCATCAGCCGCCACATGTAGGTTTCGCCCCACTGGGCCGGACACGTGGACTTCGGCGGGGCCGTCTGGAAGTATCCGTTGGCCAGCAGTTCGTTCAGCAGCACGGGGTTGACGGTCGCCTGCGAGGCGATGGTCCCGTCAGCGTCGAAGGGGCGGGCGAAGTGCTTCCTCGCCAGTTCGTCGATGAGGATCGTGCCCGGCCCGACGTCGAAGGCCACCACGTCCGACGGCTCGGCGCCCGAGCCGACGAAGGCCAGCCCCACGATGCCCCCCAGATGCACCGCCACGCGGCTGAGACGCTTGTCCCGCAGCAGCAGCCAGTTCGGCCAGGCCGTCACCGCACCGCCCCACCCGCCGGCGGCCACGTCGCTGGCAGAAAAGCCGCTGACAACGGGCAGGTGCGTCCGGGCGGCAATCAGGGGGGGCGAGCCAGCGGTGATCTGCGCCCCCACGTCGTGGGCGCCTGCCCGCCGATGCCTGCGGATCAGATGTCCCGACGCCCCCACCGCCGCGATGTCCGCGGTGTCGACGTCGGCTTGGGCTATGGCGCGCTGAGCGGCGTCGGCAAAGACCTCGCCGACGTCGCGGTCGAGTTCGGCCAGCACGCCGGCCGGCTCGGCACGGTCGGAGACCATCGCGACGATCCGTCGCCTAAGCGGTTGCGGATACGGCACGTAGGTGCAGGAGACCTGTTGAACCTTCATCCGCCTGCGCGCGTAACGGATGTGCGCCACCGCCGCGTCAACACCATCGGCCGCCGCGCCGCTGCAGACCCCCACGATATATCGTTCTCGCGCCGCCATGTCCTTGTCCGCCCACAGTGTACATCAGCACCGCGGCGATTGGAAACGCTCGCGCGGGCGTCTGCAAAAGGCATTGCATTGCCGCGAGCAATATGCACAATGATCGCTCTTGTCGGTCCTCCGGCAAGGGGACCTGCATGCATGAACAGTCGGCTGGGCGACGCCAGCCAGCATGAACCGGGCCCAAACCTACTTCGACGAGGATAGAGACGATGGCACGACGCATGGTAATGATGGACGGTAACCAGGCCGTAGCGAGCATTGCGCACAAGCTCAATGAAGTGATCGCGATCTACCCGATTACGCCTTCCAGCGGGATGGGCGAGCACGCCGACGCCTTCAGCGCCGCCGGAGAGAAGAACATCTGGGGCACCGTGCCGCTGGTTGTCGAAATGCAGTCCGAAGGCGGGGCCGCCGGCGCCGTCCACGGTGCGCTGCAGACCGGCTCGCTGGTGACGACCTTCACCGCCAGCCAGGGCCTGCTCCTGATGATTCCGACAATGTACAAGGCGGCCGGCGAACTGCTGCCCACGTGCTTCCACGTCTCGGCCAGGTCGCTGGCCTGTCAGGCACTGAGCATCTTCGGCGACCACAGCGACGTGATGGGCACGCGCCAGACCGGCTTTGCTTTGCTCGCCTCGAACTCCGTGCAGGAGGCGATGGACATGGCGCTGATCGGCACGGCGGCGACCCTCGAGACCCGCGTGCCGTTCCTGCACTTCTTCGACGGCTTCCGCACCAGCCACGAGGTCGCCAAGATCGAGGCCATCGAGGATGAAGATCTCAAGGCGATGATCAGCGACGAGGCCGTCCTGGCCCACCGCGCCCGCGGCATGAGCCCCGATCATCCCGTGATTCGCGGGACGGCCCAGAACCCCGACGTCTACTTCCAGGGGCGCGAGACCGTCAATACGTACTACGACGCCTGCCCCGACAAGGTCCAGGCCGTCATGGACAGGCTCGCCGGACTGGTCGGCAGGCAGTACAAGCTGTTCGACTACGTCGGCGCGCCGGACGCCGACCGCGTGATCGCGATGATCGGCTCGGGCGCCGATGCCGCCCAGGAGACCGTCGAAGCCATGATCGCCTCGGGCGAGAAGGTCGGCCTGCTCAAGGTCCGACTGTACAGGCCCTTCAGCGTCAAGCACTTCATCGACGCCCTGCCCGAGACCCTCAAGACACTCGTCGCCCTCGACCGCACCAAGGAAGCCGGCGCCGTCGGCGAGCCGCTGTACACCGACTGCGTGACCTCCCTGACCGAGTGCGGCCGCGACGTTCGCGTCATCGGCGGGCGCTACGGTCTGGGCTCCAAGGAGTTCACTCCCGCCCAGATCAAGGCCGTCTTCGACGAGGCCGCCAAGGACGCCCCGAAGAACCACTTCACGGTCGGCATCAACGACGACGTGACCGGCTTGAGCCTGGACTACGACGACAGCTTCTCCACCGAAGGCGACGACGTGGTCCGCGCGATGTTCTACGGGCTCGGGTCCGACGGCACGGTCGGGGCCAACAAGAACTCGATCAAGATCATCGGCGAGAACACCGACAAGGAGGCCCAGGGCTACTTCGTGTACGACTCGAAGAAGGCCGGCGCCATGACCGTCAGCCACCTGCGGTTCGGCCCGCGCAAGATCCGGTCATCCTACCTGGTGACCGAGGCGAACTTCGTCGCCTGCCACCAGTTCCCGTTCCTCGAGAAGTTCGACGTGCTCGCCCACGCCGTCCACGGCGCGACGTTCCTGATCAACGCCCCCTACGGCGCCGACGAGGTCTGGGACGCATTGCCCAAGACCGTCCAGCAGACGATCATCGACAAGAACCTCAAGCTGTACTCGATCAACGCCTATGAGGTGGCCAAGGCCGCCAACATGGGCTCGCGCATCAACACGATCATGCAGACGTGCTTCTTCTACCTCGCGGGCATCCTGCCCCAGGACGAAGCGATTGCCGCGATCAAGAACGCCATCAAGAAGACCTACGGCAAGAGGGGCGACGCGATTGTCCAGATGAACTACGACGCCGTCGACCAGTCCATCGCCAACCTCAGCGAGATTCCCGTGCCCGCCGAGGCCACCAGCGCCATCGACGTGCGGCCCACGGTGGCAGCCGAGGCCCCCGACTTCGTCCAGGAGGTCACCGCGGCGATCATGTCCGGTCATGGCAACGACCTGCCCGTCAGCGGCATGCCGGACGACGGCACCTGGCCGCTGAGCACCACGCGGTGGGAGAAGCGCAACATCGCCCTGGACATCCCCGGCTGGGACCCGAACGTCTGCATCCAGTGCGCCAAGTGCTCGGTCGCCTGCCCACACGCGGCGATCCGGACCAAGGTGTACGACCCGGCCCTGCTTTCCGACGCGCCCGAGACGTACAAGAGCGTCGACGCCAAGGGCAAGGAGTTCGCGGGCCTCAAGTGGACGGTTCAGGTAGCCCCCGAGGACTGCACCGGCTGCGGCCTGTGCGTCCAGGCCTGCCCGGCCAAGAACAAGGAGGTCGAGGGTCGCAAGGCCATCAACATGACCGAGCAGATCCCGATCCGCGAGACCGAAGCGGCGAACTTCGCGTTCTTCCTGAATCTGCCCGAAGCCGACCGCAGTTCGCTGCGTCTGACCACGGTCAAGGGCAGCCAGTTGTGCAGGCCGCTGTTCGAGTATTCCGGCGCCTGTGCCGGCTGCGGCGAGACGCCCTACTACAAGCTGGCCACCCAGTTGTTCGGCGACCGGATGATCATCGGCAACGCCACCGGATGCAGCAGCATCTACGGCGGGAACCTGCCCACCACCCCGTTCGCCACCGACGACGACGGGCGCGGGCCGGCCTGGTGCAACTCCCTGTTCGAAGACAACGCCGAGTTCTCGTTCGGCTTCCGCCTGACCGCCGACAAGCAGCGCGAGTTCGCCCTGGAACTGGTCACCGGGATGGCCGACAAGCTCGGCGCGGACCTGGTGGCCGGCATCGTGGACGCCGACCAGAGCGACGAGGCGGGCATCATCGCCCAGCGGGCGCGGGTGGCCGATCTGAGGAGCACGCTGGAAGGCGACTCGGACCCGGCGGCGGCTCAACTGCTCAGCGTGGCCGACCAACTGGTCAAGCGGAGCATCTGGGCCATCGGCGGCGACGGATGGGCTTACGATATCGGTTACGGCGGACTGGACCACGTGCTGGCCGTCGGACGCGACATCAACGTCCTGGTGATGGACACCCAGGTCTACTCGAACACCGGCGGGCAGTGCTCCAAGGCCACCTTCCGCGGACAGGTCGCCAAGTTCGCCGCCGCGGGCAAGCCGGGACCGAAAAAGGACCTCGGCATGATCGCGATGACGTACGGCAACATCTACGTGGCCCAGGTCGCGATGGGCGCCTCGGACGTCCAGACGGTCAAGGCCTTCCTGGAAGCCGATGCGTATCCCGGGCCCAGCCTGATCATCGCCTACAGCCACTGCATCGCGCACGGCTTCGTCCTGACCGAGGGCTTTGCCCACCAGAAGGCCGCCGTCGCCTGCGGCGCCTGGCCGCTGTATCGCTACGACCCGCGGCGGGCCGAGCAGGGCCTCAATCCGCTGCAACTGGACTCGAAGGCCCCCTCGATTCCGTTCGAGGACTTCGCCTACACCGAGAATCGCTTCAAGATGCTGACCAAGTCCGACCCCGAAGGCGCCAAGGTCCTTCTCGCCCAGGCCCAGAAGGACATCGAGACCCGCTGGAAGCAGTTCGAGACCCTCGCCGCCGGCGAATAGGTTTTCGCATACAATTGAGTAGCAACGCAAAGCGGCGACCCTGACCGGGGGTCGCCGCTGTTTTTTCGTATAGGGGTGTTGCCGCTTTACTTTCGTGCTATAATGTAAAGTAGCGTGGGTGTAGACATTTGGAGACCGTTACTATGACTTCAGTAAAGATCAGCAGCAAGAATCAGATCGTCGTCCCGAAGGAAGCCCGGGATCGCCTTGGGGTCGGCCCCGGCGATGAGTTGCTCGTTATCACAAAACGCGACCGCATCATCTTCACCCGAAAGCCTGACAACCTGCTGGAACACCTCGCTGGCTGCGCCAAAGGCGTCTATGGCGACTCGGATGAGTATCTGCGGAAAGAGCGGGCCTCATGGGATTAGCAGAGCTTACCAGGACTCTCAACCAGCATCCCTCCATTGCCATCGACTCGTGTGTTCTGATCTACTACCTCGAAGCGAACGAGACGTTTTCTTCCGCTGCTCGCGCCGTTATCACAAGACTCTTCGACGACTTGAACCAAGCCGTCATTTCCACGGCAGCACTGGCCGAGGTGCTCGTCGGCCCATATCGCCATTCACATGATCTCGCCGATGATGTCTGTTGGAATCTCCAGCGTCTGCCCAATTGCCGATGGACTCCCACGACCTGTGATATCGCGGACCTGGCGGCAGAGCTACGAGCAAGGCACAAACTGCATACCCCCGACGCCATTCATCTCGCCACCGCAATCGAAAATGGCGCGACACTTTTCGTAACTAACGACCACGATTTGCCCCGTGTTGACGGCATCGACTATCTGATGCTCGACGAG
>CAZVEV010000071.1:0-19969 GCA_964625865.1 uncultured Planctomycetaceae bacterium
CCCACGGCCCCGCCCGCCGCAAAAAGACGCCTTTTCCGCACGGGCACTACCTATGACGGCGGCGGGACTTCGGCAGGAGTGAATATCTACATCGATGGTGCGGCTCAAACGGTTACGACTCCGAGCGGAACGCTGACCGACGTTGGCTCGACCCCGACGTCATTCAATATTGGCGATCAGGGCGAAAGTGTCCGAAGAACACTTAGCTTCGGCGGCCAGATTGACGATCTGGCGATCTGGAACCAAGAGCTTTCGGCACAGCGCGTTGAGGACATATTCAACGGCGCTACCGTAGCCGACCCGCCGCACAACGGGATTGCCTTTATCGACATCAATGCCGCCAAGGGCGTCCCATCCATACCGGACAGCGTCAACGGCAATTATTGGAACTCGACGAACACGGAAACAGATACGGTCGCCTTGGTGGACACCTCGAACGTCGCCACCGGCTGGACGCTTGATACGCAACGGTTGGCTGGCGCTGGTGGCTCGGGATTATCGGGTGCCTTGAACAACACGAATGCTCCAGCCTCACCGTATGACGTCCCGAAAGCCTATGCCGACTCCTGGTGGGACAGCGGCCTGGGCGGGTCCAAGGGCGAATTCAGCTTCTCCGGACTCGTCAGTTCCTTGCAGTACGAGTTGAAGCTCTTCGGCGACCGCAACGGGACCGGCGTAGATGGGACAATCGCGTTCACCGCCGGCACGGCGGACGGAGGGCCCACGTTTACCATAGAGCCCGGTATCATGCTGACGCTTACCGCCACACCGAATGCCTCTGGCGTGATCACGTTCACGCTGGACCGCGGCCCGGTCGACGCCGGCACGGCGGACATCAACCTGATGAGCATCCGGGAGATCCCCGAACCGGCCACGGTGGCGCTGCTTTGCGCGGGCGCCATCGGCGTGATGCGTCGCCGCAGGCGCCGGGCGTGAGGCGATCTGCCCCGTAAGCGCATAACAAACGCCCCGCGGTTATCCCCGCGGGGCGCTGTCATGCGCTGTCGACTCACGCACTCGCCCAGTCGCGCGATTCGCGGGCGCGGAGGGCGTTGGCGGCTGCGTCGCCGGGGAACGACTCGGTCTTGGGGTCCCACTCGAGCTTGCGGCCGAGCCAGATCGAGATGTTCGCGATGTGCATCACCGTGCTGAGACGCTGGATGCTCTCGGCCGTGTAGGTCGTCGGCTTTCGGGACTTGATGCAGTCCAGGAAGTTGCGGTGCTCTCCGGCCGGGCGGGGCCACATCTTCGTCGTCTTCGGGTCGTACGTCTTGCGGAGAATGGCGTCCTCCGACGCCTGGAGTCGCCCGCGCCAGCCGTTGTTGCCCACCCAGCCCTTGTCGCCCTCGAAACGGATCGCCACCCCGCCGGACTCCACGTGCATCCTCACGCCGTTGGCGTAGCGGTACTGGATCTTGTACGTCACGGGCATGGTGGTCATGGAGTTGGGCGGCACCTTGCCTTCGCCCTCGACCTCGACGGGGCCCGAGTCTTCGGCGAACACGCCGATCTGCGCCGTGTCCAGCAGGTGGGCGCCCCAGTCAGCCAGCTTGCCGCCCGAGTAGTCTCGGATGTTCCGCCACTGCTGCGGGCCCGTGCGGGACGGGGTGTACGGTGACAGCGGCGCCGGGCCCGTCCACAGGTTCCAGTTCAGGTCCGTGGGCACGGGAGCGGGCTTCTCGAGGGGAAACACCTTCCCGCCGGGCAGCTTGACTCGGATCGTGTGGAGTTTGCCGATCCCGCCGTTGCGGACGATCTCGGCCATCTTGTGATAGTGGATGATCGACCGGTCCTCGAGGCCCGTCTGGAAGACGGCCTTGTGGCGGGCCACCGTCTCGACCAGCGTGCGGCCCTCGGCGATGGTTAGCGTGGGCTTCTCGCACATCACGTCCTTGCCCGCCGCCAGGCCCATCAGGCTCATCGGCACGTGCCAGTGGTCCGGCGTGGAGATCACCACCGCGTCGATGCTCTTGTCGGCCAGCACGTCGCGGAAGTCGGTGTATTGCTTGGTCCCGGTCGTGCCGTACTTCTTGTCGATCGTCGCCGCGGCGCGTTTGGTACGACTGGCGAACGTGTCGCAGACGGCCACCGCGCGACAGTCCTTCTGGTACAGGAACGTCTTGAGGTTGTACCCGTGCCCGTGCCCGCCCACGCCGATAAAGCCCAGCGTGATCTTCTCCGACGGTGCATCCCGACCAAGCAGTCGAGAGGGAACGAAGTACGGCACGGCCGCAGCGGCGGCCAATCCAAAGCTCTGGCGTCGAGTAATATCCATTGCGGCTAACTCCTTCTTTCGGCAATCAGTTACCTGTACGTTCGGCAGGCGTCGACATACGCCTCGATGTTCTCCCAGGGCACTTCCGGTTCCAGCATGTGCGTGGGGCAGCACAGCAGGCCGCCGTTTTCGCCGGCGGCATCCAGGTTTCGCCTGACGGTGTCGCGGACGTCCCGCGGCGTACCGAACGGCATCGTCGTCTGCGTGCCCAGCGAACCATTAAACGACAGTGCGTCCCCAAAGTGCGCGAAAATCTCCATCACGTCCATGCATTCGGACTGGACGGGATTCAGCACGTCGATGCCCGCGGCGATCAGGTCGGGTATCAGTTCCGTCACGTGCCCGCACGAGTGGTACTGGATGATCACGTCGGGCTTGACCGCCCGCGCCGCGTCGATGACCCGCTTGAGGCGAGGGGCCAGCCACGTCGTGTACATGTCCCGCGACATCATGATCGAGTCCTGCATCCCGATGTCGTCGCCGAGGGCGATGATGTCGGCCCCCGCGGCGGCGTACTTGCGGGCCCTGAAGCACGCCAGGTCCGTTATTTTGTCCAGCAGGAAGACGGCCCTGTCGTCGTCCAGGGCCATCTCGGTCATCAGGATGTCCATCCGTCGCAGGTACCAGGCGGTCTCCCAGACGGTGCACTCCATCCAGATCTGGGCGGCGAGGCCCTTGGCGTGGATCGCGGCGATCTCCGAATCGAGGAAGGACCAGTCGGCCCGCTCGAAGTCCGGCCACGGATACGCCTGGAGCTGCTCGAGGCTGTCGAGGCGCTCCAGCGGATGTCGCATCTGCGTCATGTGATGGGCCGCCGCGCTGCCGGGCTCGTGGGCGATGCCCCAGATGTCCATGCGGGCGCCGTCGGCGATCGGCGGGTCGTAGTACAGGTCGACATCCCACGTGCGCTGCGGCACGAAGCCGTCGATCTCCGCGATCCACGGGAACCCCGGATCGGTAATCACCTGCATGGGGAACTCGAAGACGTCGGCGTACTCGCCCTGATCGGGATACTTGCGACGGAACGTCTCTTCGAGTTCGGGGCACAGGTGGAAATGCACGGGGGCGTATTCGAAGCCCGTTCGTCGATACAGGCTCAACAGGTTCTCGCGTGGCGTCATGGTGTCTGTTCCTTGCGCCGGACGATTATACACCACGGGGGACGCTCGCGTATACGGGCGCAAACGGAGACGACTGGATCGCTGAAGCGACCAGTCCGTTGTGTGCATCGCGCCGAGTGCGTACGATGTGGGGCGAAAGGACACCCAATGAGCGAATCGACAGACGACCAGGGCGCCACCCCGACGATCGAGACCGTCACTGACGGCTTCTGGGTGCGTCAGGAGGTCGACAACGTCGCGTGGATCGACATGGGCGGCTTTGCGATTGTCATCGACACGCTCGAGCACACGCACAAGGAGGCCGCCGTCTTCGACGCCATCGCGTCGACACTCGGGGACGTGCCGATCCGCTACGTGCTGAACACCCACACACACTACGATCACGTGGGCCTGAACCCCGCCTTCCAGCGCCGCTGCGGATGCGAGATCATCAATCAGCAGACGACGCCCCTCGGGCCCGAGGGACGGTGGTTCGAGGGCACGCGGCGCCGCGCGCTGATGCGGCCGATGGGCGGCTGTCACACCGCCGAGGACTGCATCATCCACCTGCCCGACGACGACGTGCTGTTCACCGGCGACCTGTTCGGCTGGGGGCTGATCCCGCTGATCGGCCACCTCGACAACGACAGCGCCCGTCGCCTGATAGCCGCCGTCGAGCGCCTGATCGCCTACGAGGCGGCCACCGTCGTACCCGGTCACGGTCCCCTGTGCACCACCGATACGCTGCGCCGATGGATCGAGTACTTCGGCTGGCTGATCGCCGAGGTCGCCGCCGCCTGCGACGAAGGCCTGGACGACCGCCAGATCGCAGACCGCCTCGCGGCCCCTGCCGACATGCACACGTGGTGGCGCTTCGAACTGTGGAAACACGAAGACAGCCTGGGCAAGGTCGTCACGTCCGTACGAAATGGGTGGCTGACGAGCTGACGCACGCGCGCGAGCAGTTTCTCTGTAACCTTGTTCCGTGGGGCCGGTATAGTATCACGGTGAGGTCGGTGTGCGGCCTTTCTCGCCCGACGGGCGGTCCGGCGGGTGTATATCCAATCGTCTAGCCCTTGTTAGGGGATAAGAGATGAAGCACTGTCTGCTGATCGTCGCGGTAGTTCTCGTCACCGTTGGGCCCGCGCTGGCCCAGGAGAAACCCGCCGCCAAGCCCGCTGCGGCGCCCGAAGTCATGCGAAACGCCGTAGACCCCTACGTCCCCGCCGTCGAGCGTGCGCGATTCTTCATGGCCGCGGGAAAGGACAACGAACTGACGGCCGAGGAGTTCGCCGCCGACCGCAAGCGGAAGAATCCCTTCGTCCGCAAGTTCGACCACTGGGCCATGATGATCCGGTTCGACAAGAACCGCAACAAGACGATCGACTGGTTCGAGGCCGACATGTACCGGCGCCAGGTCCGCAAGGAGATCCTCGAGGTCTTCGACATCACGAAGGACAAGAAGCTCCGCGGCGGAGAACGGGCCAAGGCCAACGCGGCCCTGGCGACCGAGAAGTTCCTCGCCGGGCGGCTTCGTCACGGCGAGCCGAGGCCGGCGTTTGCGGGCAGCTACCACAAGAAGATGCTCGAGCGTCACGACACGGACAAGGACGGGCAGATCTCCGACGAGGAGCGCCGCGCCGCCTTTGCCGCCATGCGCGAGCGCGGGCGCCAGCACATGCTCGAACGGTATGACAAGGACCAGGACGGCGAGTTGAGCGCCGAGGAACGCGCCGCGATGCGCGCCGACCGCGCGGGGCCGTGGAAGGCCAAGATCCGCGAGTGGCAACTGCGCGACTACGACCACGACGGCGACGGCGAGTTGGACGAGGAGGAGACCGCCGAACTCAAAGTCGCCGAGGAGAAGTTCAAGGCCACCATGAAGGACGTCGGCAGGATGTTTGAGCTGCGCCTGACGGACCTCGACGGGGACGGCGAGGTGACGGCTGAGGAACGCGCGAAGGTCCGCGATCAGTGGAGGGGCATGATGTTCAAGGGCCTGGCGCGGGTCACCAAGTACGCGGACCTCGACGGGGACGGAACGGCCAGTCCGGATGAGTGGATCGCGTTTCGCGAGCGGGCCAGCGTCAAGGTGATGAACTGGATGGAGGCGTACGGCCTGAAGTACGACAAGGACGACAACGGGCGCCTGGACTCCGACGAACGCGATGCGCTGATGAAGGGCATGCGCGACAACGCCGAGGCCCGCCTGAACAAGTACGACGCCGATAAGAACGGGCTGCTCACTCCCGACGAGACCCTGGACATGGCCGAAGGCTTTCTGCAGGAAGTCGGCCTGGACCCCAGGGATCGCGACAAGGACAGAGAGCGGGACTGACCCCAGCCCGTGACGTGCATAGAGCGGGGCGGCGATGGCACTCCCTCGCCGCCCCGCGTTGTTGCAGGTAGAGCCGTTGCACCCGCCCCGCCTGTCAGCCATGCCCGGCCGGACCCCTCAGGACGCCCAGAGAGGCGGCCTGAGCGACGATCTCCCGGCCGACGCCCCGGAGGTCGTTTTCGCACGCCGAGGGCGGCCAGGGGGCGTGGCACGCCTTGGCCGGGGTGCTGGCCCGCACGCCCGTCTGCTTCCTGTCACCGGCAGGCAATCTGGACGCTCTACGTGCTTCCATCCCAACCCGATGTGAGCGATAATCCCTGCATCAGGGACGCCCTTTGCCGGCAACACCGGGAGACAGCATGACCCGCACGATTGATCGCCGCACTGCACTGCTCGCCACGTTCGCCTTCTGCCTGGCAACCGGCGCCACCATCGCGGCCGAGCCGGGCAAGAAGCCCGTCATTACGATCAGCCGCAAAACGACCCACCTGACGGCCCCGCTCCGCAAGGACGGCCGCGTAGACTACCTCGCCGCCCTCAACGCCCGCTACGGCAAAGGTGTGACTCCCCAGACCAACGCCGTCGTCGGAATCATCGAAGCTCTCGGGCCCGACGGGCTGGACGAGAAGACCCGCCCCGCCCTGCTGAAAGCCCTGGGTGTGACATTACCGGCGGGAAAGGAGTTCCCGGAGTACCCTGACATCCCGCTTGCGGCATGTGACACGCCGTGGGAGAACACAGACCACCCGGCACTGGCCAAGTGGCTGGAAGCGAACGCGACGCGCGTTGATCTCCTGGTCAAGGCGGCGCGGCGGCGTCGGTGTTACGTGCCCTGCGTCCCTTCGGAAGGTGACGCGGCCCTGTGGAACGCCGTGGCCAACAGGATGAACTTGCTCATCATGATTGGACAGAAGTTGACAGCAGCTCAGGCGATGCAGCACGTGGGTCGAGGGCGAACGGACGCCGCCCTGGCCAACGTCGAGACTGCCCTGCGCATTGCAGCGCACCAACAGCGACGTCCCTTGCTGATTGACCGATTAGTGGGAGCGGCAACAACGGGTCTGGCGGCGGCGGCGGCCACTGAGCTTGCACGCTCGGCACCGCTCTCGGCAGCCCAGGCACGCCGGCTCCTGGGCACGATGGGGCAACTGCCCGCTCCGCTTTCGCTCGCGGAGGTCGTAGACGTGGGCGAACGGTACTTCAGTCTGGACTACACGCGAGCGCTGGCCGACGGACGTGTTCGCGATGCTAACATCGAGTGGCTGGGCAACATAGCGAAGCCCTCGGTCGAGGACGGCCCTGCCGCGGCCGAAGAGAAGGCGTGGATATCTTTCGTCGTCTCGGTGCTCAAATCCCGCAAGCACATGCATGCAGTTGACTGGAACGCCATGTTGAAGCGGTGCAACGCGCAGCACGATCAGTTGGTCAAGGCTCTGCGCCTTGCGACCTTCGCCGCGCGCAAGGAAGCCTTCAGGCCGTATGACGCCCGCCGGAAACTCGGCATCAGGCAGGCGCGGGCTGTCTGGGTGAAGTGGGGCAAGCCGGATTCACCCGGAAAGGCGCCCCCCTCCGCTATCAGCGCCGCGTGGCTCGCCGGCGCCATCGATACGCTGTACGCCTGGATGTCGCTCACACGGGTCCTGGAATCCATCGACCTGATGTCGTCCAAGCAGGAGTTGGGCAGACTCACCGTCGCCTTGGCGGGCTATCGTGCGGAGCATGGAGCGTACCCGCGGAAACTGTCGGGCCTGGCCCCGGGATGGCTTAAGACCTTGCCGAAGGACGTCTGCAGCGGAAAGGACTTCGTGTACAAGCGCGACGGTAAGGGGTATGTGCTCTACAGCGTCGGGCGGAACATGCGTGACGACGGCGGACGGAATCAACCCGGCGATCCCATGCCCGATGAGGGCCCCGACGACATCGTCGTCCGGATCGAAGCGAAGTAGGGATTGGAGTCAATCGTGGCGGTGAGAAGATCATATTCGCGCATCTCGTGGTACGTCGTCCTGGGGTGCATCCTATGTGCGTCGGCCGCTTCTGTTGCTTCGGGCGCTGATCTGCTGAAGGGCGCCGGCGTTCGGGGCGGGCTGATCGTGCATGTTGGCTGCGGGGGCGGCGAGGTGACGGCGACGCTACGGGCCAACGCGGGGTGCGTGGTGCACGGGCTCGAGACCGACGCGAACAAGGTCGCCGCCGCACGGAAGCATATTCGCTCGAAGGGGCTGTACGGGCCGGTCTCCGTCCGGCGGTGGGTCGGCGGGCGGCTGCCCTACGCCGACGACCTGGTCAACATGATTCTCGTCGACTGTGAGATGCCCGACGCGGCCCGGGAGATCCTCCGCGTCCTGGCGCCGAACGGCGTGGCGGTGGTCAGGGAGTCCGTCGGCAAGGGATGGCTGGCGAAGGTCGCGCCTCGGGTGACGCCCGTCGGCGGCGGGTTCGTGAAGTTCACCAAGCCCTGGCCCGGCGAGATCGACCAGTGGAGCCATTACCTCCACGGCCCCGATAACAACGCCGTCGCCCGGGACAGCAGGATCAAGCCCCCCGACAGCATGCAGTGGAAGGCGGGACCCATGTGGTGTCGCAGCCACGAGTACAACTCCTCGGTCGCCGCACTGGTCTCCGCCAACGGGCGAATGTTCTTCATCATGGACCAGGGCCTGCGAGGCATCATCCAGATCTACGACAAGAACAAGCGGTTTCCCCCGCGGTGGGCGCTCGTGGCTCGCAACGCGTTCAACGGGGTCAAGCTGTGGCAGCGGCCGATGAAGGACTGGAGCCCAAGCGAGTGGAACAACTACGGGTTCCGCTCCAATCCGCTGGTCCTGCCGCGACGACTGGTGGCGGTCAAGGACCGTCTCTACGCGACGCTGTCGTACCGCGGGCCGGTGACGATGCTCGACGCGGCGACGGGCAAGACGCTCGCGACCTTTGCCAACACCGCTGACGCCCATGAGATGATCGTCGCCGACGGCGTGCTGATCCTCCGTGTGCGCGACGCAGGCGACACCGCCGCCAAGCGAGAGTGGACCGAGGTCCGCGAGTACGTGATGGCCGTCGACGCCCAGACCGGGCGGACGCTCTGGAAGCACAAGGCCGCCAACTCCCTGGTCCCGCTGACGCTGGCGGCCACCGACGGGCGCGTCTGCTACCACACCTACTCGCACATCGTCTGTAGCGACCTCAAGACGGGCAGAGAGTTGTGGCGATCGGCGAGTCAGGAACGCTCGGCCCCGCGCGACCCGGGCAACAACCGATTCCGCAAGGGTAACTCGGGCATCCTGGTGATCTACAAGGGCGTGGTCCTGTTCGCGGCCAAGGCGGGCCTCGAGGGCCACTCGCTCGCCACGGGCAAGAAGCTGTGGACCGGGCCCCTCGTCGAGTCCGTCGCGCCGCCCAACTGCTTCGTCACGACGGGACTGTTCTGCACGCAGGGGGCCGTCTGGCCCATGGTGACCCCCGGGGCGGTCACCCAGCGAGGCCCGGCCGTCGCGTTCAGCGGATACGATCCGCAGACGGGCAAGGTCGTCAAGACGATCAAGATCCCCAACCTGATCAGCCAGGGCCATCACGTGCGGTGCTATCCCAGCAAGGCCACCGAACGCTACCTCCTGCTGCCCAAGCGCGGCTCGGAGTTCCTGGATCTCGTGGGCGACGATCATATGCGTCACGACTGGATCCGCGGCGTCTGCGCCTACGGCGTCATGCCGGCCAACGGCCTGCTCTACGTCCCCCCCCACCAGTGCTTCTGCTACCCCGGCGTGACGCTGAAGGGCTTCAATGCGTTGACGGCAAGAAGGTTGAAGGTCGAAGGTTCAAGGTCCAAAGTCCCGCGCCTCCAAAAGGGCCCCGCCTACGCCAAGGTCGTCAATCTACAATCTAAAATCGTAAATCGTAAATTGAATGACTGGTCGACGTATCGCCGTGATCGCCTGCGCAGCGGAAGTACGCCTTCGCCCCTGCCGACCGACGTCAAGGCCCTGTGGACGGTCTCGCTGGGCGGGAAGCTGACCCAGCCGATCGTCCATGCCGGGCGCCTGTTCATCGCCGACAAAGACGCACATATCATCCACTGCCGCGACGCGGCGACGGGAAAGCCCCTGTGGACGTACACCGCCGACGGGCGGATCGACTCGTCGCCAACGGCCTACCGCGACAGCCTGCTCTTCGGATGCCGCGACGGATGGGTCTACTGCCTCCGCGCCGCGGACGGAGCGCTGGCCTGGAAGTTCCGCGCCGCACCCGTCGAGCGTCAGATCGCCGCCTTCGGCCAGCTCGAGTCGTCCTGGCCGGTCCACGGCAGCGTGCTGGTGCAAGACGACGTGGTCTACTTCGCCGCCGGGCGGTCGAGCTTCCTCGACGGCGGGATTCGCCTCTACGGGCTCCAGGCGGCTACGGGCAAGCTGCTGCACCGCACGGTCATCGCCGACAAGCGTCCCGACGTGATGACCGACCCCGGGCGCCCGTTCGACATGGACGGGGCGCTGTCGGACATCCTCGTCAGCGACGGCAGCGACCTGTACATGTACCAGGTGCGCCTCAACGCGGACCTGACGCGTCATGCGGCGCCGCGAGACACCAGCCTCGGCTCGCGTCCGATGGGACTGCACCTGATGTCGACCAAGGGCTTCGTCGACGAGACGTGGTACGACCGGACGTACTGGAGCTACAGCCGCCGCTGGCCGGGTTTCTACTTCTCGAACCTCGGCCCCAAGTCCGGCCAGATCCTCTGCTTCGACAAAGACACGACGTATGGCGTGAAGGTGTTCACCAAGCACGAGGGCCCCTGGTGGGGCGGCGGACACAGCCCATTCTTCATTCCCGAGCAGATGGGCTACGAACTGTTCGCCGACGCGAACTCCAACGAGCCGATCCTCAAGGATCCCAACCGCGAGAAGGGCCGCGGATACGTCCGCAAGGCCCCGCCCAAGTGGACCAGGACCATCGGCGTCCGCGTGATGGCGATGGTGCAAGCCGGCGACAAGCTCTTCCTGGCAGGCCCGCCAAACCTCGTGCCCGCCAAGGACCCGCTTGCCGCCTTCGAAGGCCGCCTCGGAAGCCGTTTCTGCGTCTACTCGACCGCCGACGGGAAGAAACTCGCCGAAGCGAAGCTCGACGCCACCCCCATCTTCGACGGCCTGATCGCCGCCGCCGGCCGACTCTACCTCGCCACCACCGACGGCCGGGTCATCTGCTTCGGACCGTGAACCACGCCCAAGAAAGGGTATTACCCACTTGCCTTATTGCCTGTTATGGGCGATAATAGAGCTGAAGGAGACACCGATGACCACGAGAACCGTTGACCCGAGGGGGCGATTGAGCCTTGGCAAGGCGTTCGCCAACAGGCTCGTTATCATCAAGGAACTGGAGGGCGGGGTCCTTCAGGTCATCCCCGCCGAGGCGGTCCCCTCGCCGGAGACGTGGCTGTACGAGAACCGCGAGGCGTTCGGTGCCGTCGCGCAGGGGCTCCAGGAGGCCCGCGCGGGCCAGTTCGCCGAACCGCCCGACGCTGACGCCGATGCCGACTGGGCTGACGACGGGGACGATGAGTGATGTTCACCGCCAAGTGGACGCCGACGGCGCGGCAGCAGTACGACGCACTGCGTGATGCCGCCCGCGCCTGCTACGAGGCCCGGATGGCGTCCGGCAAGTCAAAGTCCACCCAAGCCGAGGGCCTGTTCAAGCAGGTCCGCAAGGCCGTCGCGCTTCTGCTGAGCAACCCCCGCCATCCAGGGCTGCGGACCCACGAGTACCACAGTCTCGCCCACCCGTTCGACACCGCGGGCAAGGTCTTCGAGGCCTACGCGCAGAACAGGACGCCCGGCGCGTACCGCATCTTCTGGTGCTACGGCCCGCGCAAGAGGGAGATCACCCTCATCGCCATCACGCCGCATCCATAGTGACCCACGTGCTGGCCGGTTACGTGTGGCGTGCGACGCTCTCGACGATCTCTGCGTGCATTGGCCTGTCCCTGCCGGTAGCATGACCGGTGCAACTGAAGGCACTGAGCACAGGAGACCGCCGAAATGAACGCACTGACACGCAGGGAACTGATGGCTGCCGCGGCGTGTGGCGGTGCGGGACTCATCCTCGGCCCGGCCGCCTGTCGCGGGGCCGTCAAGGCCCGCCACTCGTTCACCAAGGCAACTGCCGAGATCCGCGTAGGCGGTCTGAAGAAGGCCGTTACCGTCCTGCACGTGACCGACACGCACATCAGCGTCCTGAGTGACGACGAGAAGCAGTATCACGCGTTCGGCGCCCGCATGGACAAGGCGTATCTGAAGCGGAGGAATCGCGTGACGGGAAAGGTCGCCCCGCCGGCGGACCATTTCCGGGGCCTGTTGAAGACCGCCAAACAGAAGAAGGTCGACCTGATCGCGCTGACCGGCGATATCGTGAACAACCCGTCGGCCTCCAGCGTGGCCTTCGTGGACAAAGCCGTCCGCGAGACGGGCATACCGGACCTGTACATCTCAGGGAATCACGATTGGCACTACGAGGGGCAGGAAGGCACGGCCGACGAACTGCGAAGGACCTGGACCGAGACGGCCCTCAAGCCGCTCTATCGCGGGCGGGACCCGCTGGCCTACGCCGTGCAGACCGGCGGGATCAACTTCGTGGCGATTGACGACTCGACGTACCAGGTCAACGAGAAGCAGTTGGCGTTCTTCAAGGCCGAGGCCGCGCGGGGCCTGCCCACGGTCCTGCTGGTCCACATTCCGATCCACCTGCCGTGCTTCGCCAAGGGCGGCGTCAGCACGTGCGGGAACCCGAAATGGGGCTGGGACAACGACAGGGGCTACAAGGTCGAGCGCCGCATCCGCTGGGCCAGGACGGGCAACCTCAAGTCGACCGTCGCGTTTGTCGAGGCCGTCAGGAAGTCCGAGAACCTCGTTGCCGTACTGGCCGGCCACCAGCACCGCGTCCGGGCTGACGACGTGTCGGCCGGCTCGAAGCAGTACATCACCGGCCCCTCGTGCGACGGAGTAAGCCGCCTCGTCACGTTCAATCCGATGGACTGAGAAGGGCCGCAGGCCCGACGGATGATCGCCCCTACGTACTGGACATATGTCCCATCGGTCCGAGCAGGACGTCAACCGTAGGGCGTGCAACGCTGTTGCACGCGGGACCGAGTGGGTATTCCTTCCGCGTGCACCCCGTTGCGCGCCCTCCCCATGGATCGTTACTCGTCAGTGGTCTGGACGAGATCGAACACGCTGATCTCCGGGCGGGCGCAGAACCGGATGCGAGGCCACCGCCCGCCCTCCATGCCGATACCGCGATTGATGTACAGCGTGGTGTTCTTGACGGTGTATCGCCCCCATTCGAGGGCCTTGCCGTGGCCTGACAGCGTGATCAGCGCGCCGTAAAGCGGCAGGGCGATCTGTCCGCCGTGGGTGTGGCCGGACAGGTGCAGATCCACGCGGCCTGTGTCGGCCAGTTCGTAGATCACTCGGGGATAGTGGTGCAGGAAGACCGTGAAGTCCTCGGGGGGCATGTCGGCCAGGGCGCCGGCCAGCGGGGCGCCGTTCCCAACGGCCTGGCCGGCCAGCGTGAACCGTGCGCCGGCGGCGTCCAGGCGAACGGCTGTCCCGTTCAGTTCGGTGACGCCTGTCTGGCCGAAGTAGTCGATGCCGCCGAAGTACGTCTCCCAGTTGCCCTGGCAGACGTACGTCGGGGCGGTCCGTGCGATCTCGGCCAGGCAGCGCCGGAAGTTGTCCAGACCGGCCGGCGCGTTGACGCAGTCACCGGTGAAGACGATCAGGTCGGGCGTGCAGTCGGCGATGAGGCGGGGCAGGGCAGGCTCAAGTCGCCGCGTCGGGTCGCAGTGCATGTCGGAGAACTGGACGATCCGGATCGGTCGCGTCGCGCCGCGAAGCTTGCGTGTGCGGAGTGTGGTGTACGTGACCTCCGGCCAGTATGGCTCGGCGAATCTGGCCCAGAGGATGCACCCGACGCCCGCCCCGGCGGCAGTCAGCACGCCGCGGCGCGTCCAGCGTCCGGCGGCCGAGCGCTCGGGCTCGTTCTTGCGACGCACCCTGCGTGCCAGCCACGCCGCGACCCACAGCCCGGCGGCGACGAATATCGTGCCCACCACGGCCATGAAGACCAGGACGGCGACCTTTTCGCTCGGGGTAATCATCATTTCGCCCTCAAGGATACCGGACAGGGCAGTGGGCGAACAGCCCCGGTTGACATTGCGGACGGGGGCAGGGCCCTTTGGCGCGGATTGTGCGGAGCCCGGGGGGGCTCCGCTGCTGGCCACTGAAGTGGCCAGCCCCTGTACGTGCTGTCGAACGGGCGATTCGGTCGAATGGGCGGCTCTTTCGGGCTGGCCGCTTCAGCGGGCCAGCCGTCCGGTCCACGGTGTTCGACACCAACAGCCCAGTCCCCGACGCCCCCGCCCTGCGCAAGAACGCGCCCCGCCGACAGCGACGTGTCGGCGGGGCGGGGTGTCAGTTTCCGCGGTCTTGCGGCCGACGTCTGTCAGCCCGCGGTCCGCCTGCGCTTGCGGGCCAGGCTGACGGCGCCGCCGACGGCGAGCAGGGCCAGCGTTGCCGGCTCCGGAATCAGGACGGCCAGCACGTTGTCGCTGCCCGAGCCGACCGTCAGGTCCAGCGCCGGGGCGCCGAGGGTCATCGGACGCTGGAAATCCACGCCGATCGTGCCCACGCCCGCGGTGACCGGGTGAGGGACGATCCCTGCGGCGACGGTGTGCCCCGCCGAGTCGACGGCCGCTTCGGGATAGACCACGCCGTACGGGGCGACCAGGTCGTTGAAGTTGACCGTGTCGGACATCCATTGGACCCCGTCGTGTGCCCCATCGGCCATGAACACCGCCGCATTGCCCGCGCTGATGTAGTCGATGATGTTCTCAAGGAGCTTCTGGTTGTCGCCGAACGCGATCGACCTGTCGTTGAAGGCATCGACGTCCGACCAGAGCGTGGTGTCGCTGAGGAGGACGACCCGCTGGGTGGCCAGCGCCTGGATCGCGGCGATCTCGCTGGCCGAATACGGGGCGGCGTTGACGGTGTAGTCGTTGGTCAGGAACACCGCGTCAACGCCCGCCAGGTCGGCGGCCTCGAACGAGGTCAGCAACTCGATCGTATGTCCCTTGCCCGTGATGACCGACCGGAAGGTCTCAAAGTCCGTTCCCGAACCGAGAATCGACTGCGGGATGGGGCCGTGGACGTTGTCGATGCCTATCGTGACGCCTGCGGTGACCGCCGAGGCGGTATTCTGGCCGGCCAGTCCAGCCACCAATGCCAGGATTACAGCAATTACCACGCGTCGCGAGGTGAGTGTGAGCATGTCATTCTCCTTGGTCTTGAACGTGTTCCCCTCGGGAACTACTGTCCTCAGTTCTGCGGCCCGTCCTTGGGGCCTGAGCGATAGAATTCGAGCATTCTTGAGCCGTTACGTCTAAGCACTAAAACAAAAGTATACCGCGCTGGCCCGGACCTGTCAAGGGGGAACAGGGGTCATTTTCGAAAATGAATGGCCCGCCGTCGGCGGAAGGGGGAAGCGGTGTCGGCATCTCTTGACTTTCACCGACCGGTGACGTAGAAACATGGTCTTTCCAACGACTTCGGATCGGATGCGGGCAGCCGCGTCCGTTGGAGACCGGCTGATGAGTGATTACGACTTCGCTGCCATCGAGGCCAAGTGGCAGGCGTACTGGGCGGACAATGAGACGTTTCGCCAGGCGAACCCCGGCCAGGACGGCTTTGAAGACAAGCCCAAGATGTACGTGCTGGACATGTTCCCGTATCCGTCCGGTGCGGGGCTGCACGTGGGCCACCCCGAGGGGTACACGGCCACCGACATCGTCTGTCGCTACAAGCGGATGACCGGCTCCAACGTGCTGCATCCGATGGGCTATGACTCATTCGGCCTGCCCGCCGAGCAGTACGCCGTCGAGCACGGCGTCCATCCGCGCGAAACCACCGCCGCCAACATTGCCAACATCGAGCGGCAGATCAAGATGTTCGGTTTCAGCTACGACTGGTCGCGGCGCCTGGCGACCACCGACGTGAGCTACTACCGCTGGACCCAGTGGATCTTCCTGAAGCTGTTCAACAGTTGGTACGATCCGGCCGCCGAGAAGGCCAGGCCCATCGACGAACTCATCAGCAAGCTGACCAGCGGCGAGATGATGGTCACGCCGACCGGCGAGCCCACCCCCGACTTCCTGCACGGCGCCAACGTGGTGACCGGCGAGCCGGCGGGACTGATCAACTTCCACGAACTGGACCCGACCCGCCAGCGCGAGGTGATTGACGGCCAGCGGCTGGCCTACCAGGCCGAGGTGCCCGTCAACTGGTGCCCCAAACTCGGCACGGTGCTGGCCAACGAGGAAGTCACCAACGAGGGACGCTCCGACCGCGGCGACCACCCGGTCTACAGGCGGGCCCTGAACCAGTGGATGCTCCGGATCACCGCCTACGCCGACCGGCTGGCCGACGACGTCGAGGCGGTCAACTGGCCCGAGCCGATCAAGATCATGCAGCGCAACTGGATCGGGCGAAGCGAAGGCGCCGACGTGGACTTTGCCATCGTCGACTTTCCCGAGTTCATCCGCGTTTACACCACGCGGCCCGACACGCTGTTCGGGGCCACCTACATGGTCCTGGCCCCCGAGCACCAGCTCGTCCAGGCGATCACCACCGACGAGCAAAGGCAGGCGGTCGAAGAGTATGTCGCCCAGGCGTCGCGGAAGAGCGAACTGGAGCGGACGGCCGACACCAAGACCAAGACCGGCGTGTGGACGGGCGCCTACGCGATCAATCCCGTCAACGACGAGAAGATCCCGATCTGGGTGGCCGACTACGTGATGATGGGGTACGGCACGGGCGCGATCATGGCCGTCCCCGCCCACGACACGCGCGACTTCGAGTTTGCCGAGACCTTCGACCTGCCGATCGTCCAGGTGGTCGAGCCCCCGGCGGGCGAGGACTGGCGCGGGTATGTCGGCGACGGGACGGCGGTCAACAGCGGCCCGTACGACGGGCTGACGACGGCCGAGTTCAAGGCCAAGGTCACCGAGTGGCTGGAAGAGAAGGATCTGGGCAAGGCGGCGGTCAACTACAAGCTTCGCGACTGGCTGTTCAGCCGCCAGCGCTACTGGGGCGAGCCGTTCCCGATTGTCCATTGCGACGCGTGCGGCACGGTCGGCCTGCCGGAAGACCAACTGCCCCTGGAACTGCCCCCAATGGACGACTTTTCGCCCGCGACGTCGGACGATCCGGAATCGCTGCCGCAGCCCCCGCTGGGCAAGCTGACCGGCTGGGTCAACACCACCTGTCCCGGGTGCGGCGGACCCGCGACGCGCGAACTGAACACCATGCCCCAGTGGGCCGGGAGCTGCTGGTACTACCTGCGCTATCTCGACCCGGACAACGACGAGGCGTTCGTCGACCCGGCCGCCGAAGCCTACTGGATGCAGCCGACCGAGGCGAATCCGACCGGCGGGGTGGACCTGTACATCGGCGGGGCCGAGCATGCCGTGCTTCACCTGCTGTACGCGCGGTTCTGGCACAAGGTACTGTTCGACCTGGGCCTGGTCTCGACGGCCGAACCGTTCGGCAGGCTGTTCAACCAGGGCATGATCCGCAGCTTCGCCTATCGCGACCAGCGAGGCGTGTACCTGGGCTACGACGAGGTGGACACCAGCGGCGAGGCGCCCGTGCATGCAACCACGGGCCAGGCGGTAACCGAGTCGGTCGAGAAGATGTCCAAGAGCCTCAAGAACGTGGTCAACCCCGACGACGTGATCGCGCAGTACGGGGCCGACACCTTCCGCCTGTACGAGATGTTCATGGGGCCTCTCGAGGCGTCCAAGCCGTGGAACACGCGCGACGTGCCGGGCGTGCACCGCTTCCTCCATCGCACCTGGCGGATGATCGTAGGCGGCGAGGACCAGGGGCCCCTGCTGGCCGAGCAGACCGATCCAGACGTCGAGAAGGCGCTGCACAAGGTCGTCAGGAAGGTCGGCCTGGATTGCGAGGCGATGAAGTTCAACACGGCCATCGCGGCGATGATGGAGTTCGTCAACACCGTCTTCCGCGTCGGGCAGATCACATCCGCCCAGGCCGAGCGGTTCGTGCTGATTCTCTCGCCGCTGGCCCCGCACCTCGCCGAGGAACTCTGGCAGCGCCTGGGACACGATAACTCCCTCGCATACGAGCGGTGGCCCGGTTACGATGAGGCCCTGCTGACCGAGGACACCGTCGAACTGGCGGTGCAGGTCAACGGGAAGATGCGCGGGCGGATTGCCGTGCCCGCCGATGCGTCGCAGGACGACGTGATCGCCGCGGCGCTGGCCGACGAGAAGGTGGCGGGCAACCTCGCAGGCAAGACCGTGGTCAAGACGATAGTCATCCCGGGCCGGCTGGTGAACATCGTGGTGAAGTAGGCCCGGTCCGTATCCAACGGCTGACCGGCCCGTGTGGTCGCACCGGACGTTATACTCTCTGACGAACAGGTGCATGACGAATGGCAAGACGAGCGGAGAAATCTGAAGCGGCGTTCGCGCGGGCGAGTAAGACGCTGGTGGGAGGTGTCAACTCCCCCGTACGGTCCTTCGCCGCCGTGACCGGCTCGCCGCCGGTCATCGACAACGCCACCGGCTCGTGCATCAGCGATATCGACGGCAACACCTACGTGGACTACGTGGGCAGCTACGGGCCGGCCATTCTCGGCCATGCCGCTGAAGGCGTCATCACCGCGATCATCAAGGCGATCCACCACGGCACGAGCTACGGCGCGCCGACGGAAATGGAGACGCGTCTGGCCGAGGCCGTCGCCGCCACCGTGCCGTCGATCGAGATGGTCCGCTTCGTTTCCAGCGGCACCGAGGCGGTCATGACGGCCGTGCGGCTGGCCCGAGGGGCCACCGAGCGGGCGAAGATCGTCAAGTTCGTCGGCTGCTATCACGGCCACAGCGACGCACTGCTGGTCTCGGCAGGCAGCGGGGCGTTGACCCTCGGCGTGCCGTCGAGCCCGGGCGTGACGCCCGGTGCGACCGCCGACACGTTGCTGGCGCCGTACAACGATCTGGACGCTGTCGCATCGATCCTCGAGGCGAACCCGGAGCAGGTCGCCGCCGTGCTCATCGAGCCGGTTGCGGGCAACATGGGCGTCGTGCCGCCAGCCGACGGGTTCCTGGCGGGCTTGCGCGACCTGTGCGACCGTCATGGCGCACTGCTGGTGTTTGACGAGGTGATGACGGGCTTCCGGGTGGCCCTGGGCGGTGCGCAGGAGCTGTATGGCGTGCGTCCGGACCTGACGACGCTGGGCAAGATCGTTGGCGGCGGAATGCCCGTGGGCGCCGTGGGCGGCCCGGCCGAGATCATGCAGAACCTGGCCCCGTCCGGGCCGGTGTATCAGGCCGGCACGCTGTCGGGCAATCCGGCGGCCATGGCGGCGGGGCTGGCGACGCTGGAGGCCGTCCGGGCTGACGGGTTCTACGACGAGATGGAAGCCAGATCCGCGGCGCTGGCGGGCGGGCTGGCGGCGGCGGCCGACGAGGCGGGCCTGGCCGACAAGGTCTGCTTCAATCGCGTCGGAAGCATGCTCTGTGGCTTCTTCACACCGGGGCCCGTGCGAGACCACGCGTCGGCCGTCGTGTCGAACGCCGGCGCCTTTGCCGCCTACTTCCACGCCATGCTGGACGCCGGGATCTACATCGCGCCCAGCCAGTATGAAGCGATGTTCGTTTCGGCGGCCCACAGCGACGACGATATTGCGCGAACGTGCGCGGCCGCCGGCAAGGCCTTTGCGGCCGCGGCGGAGGTACTGTAAACAGGCGGGGCCATGCCCCGTGGAATGACGACACGAGACCTTGGAAGGAGTTTAACATGGAGCCGACACTGAACCAGCCGATGCCCGAATACCTCGCCGCATTCAGAGGTGCCAAGCGAGCAAAGAACCTCTGCCTGTTCGCCCTGTTCCTGGCGATCGTTGTGCAGGGGGGATGTTTCGTGGCTGTGCGATTCTGTGGCGTGATCGACGCCAATCAGAAGAGGTCCGGGCCGCGTGTAAGTGCGATGCAGCCGCGATCCGGCGTCCTGGTCGGCGTGACGGCCCCGGCGGGCGAGGACGGCGCCACCGAAGCGACCGACGAGGCCAAGCCTGACAAGGGCAAGCCCGACAAGAAGGCCGAGCCCGGCAAGGGCAAGCCCGACAGGGCCCGGCCTGACAAGGCCGAGCCCGGCAAGGGCAAGCCCGACAGGGCCCGGCCTGACAAGGCCGAGC
>CAZVEV010000071.1:20069-22280 GCA_964625865.1 uncultured Planctomycetaceae bacterium
CCGGCAAGGGAAAGCCCGATCGGGTCCGGCCCCGGGACCGCGCGGTCAAGGCCGGTTCCGAGGGTGTCCCCGATGCCACGCCGGCCGACCCGAGACCCAAGCCCTTGGCGGCATCCCAGGCGCCCACCGACGACCAGGTCAGGGACGCGATCATGTGGCAGGAGACGATGTCGTGGGCGCTGTATACCACGAAGCTGCTGGCCCCGCTCGTTGCGATGCTGCTGCTGGTGTCGATCCTGTTGGCGGTATCCGTCTCGCTTCTCGGGCGGCTTGGCGGGATCTCCGGACTCGTCAGCGCGTTCTTCTGGGCCGCACTGCTGATGGCCCTGCTCATGCCCTGGCAGCGGATTCTCAACGATGACAGCGTCTGGGGCGCGACGTACGAACTCGGGGAACTGATCGAAGGCTCGCGCAAGGTCATCGCCGAATGGGGCGCCGCCACGCCGTCAACAGTGGACCAGAGCCTGTACTACGCCCGGTTCGCGGGTCTGCCCGGTATCACGCTGCTGATATGGCTGACGGTTGCCGTCAGGTTCTCCAGCGGCTGCAAGGGCGCTGCCGGCCTCGTGCCGGAAGGCCCAGGCGAACCGGTCGCCGCTGAAGACGAAGGGCCGTGGTAAGACACCCGCATCGTCCGCACATTGCCCCTGCGGACGACGCGGACGTAGAATAAACGTGTCGGGTCGTTTGCCCCGCCGCGCCCCGCGTCGAACATGCCGTGCGCGACACCGCTTCCGGGAAGGGCCGATCATGAGCGTACCCATGGAACTGTCTCGCATCCTGATCACCGAGTTGGGTGATCAGCAGGTGATCTTCCTCAAGGAACGGGACGGAGAACGCAGTTTCCCGATCATGATCGGAACCAACGAGGCGTTGGCGATAGACCGACGTCTCAAGGGACTGGACACGCCGCGCCCGATGACGCACGAGTTGCTGGCCCGGACCATCGAGGCCCTGGGGGGCACGGTCGAGAGCATCCTGATAAACGACATCAGGGACCACACGTTCATCGCCACCCTCCTTGTCAGCCAGGACGGCCGGATGATCGAGATCGATTCGCGCCCGTCCGATGCGATTGCGCTCGGAGCCGCCCTCAACACCCCGATCTACGTTGCCGAGGAAGTGCTCGACTCCGTGCTGCGCGAACCGACGACGCGAGAGGACCGCCTGGGCATGCTGCGGGCCCGCCTGGAGATGTTGTCCGAACGCATGGCCGACTGCACCAAGAACCTGACCGACGAACATTTCCTCGCCGAGGCCCCGCCCGACGTGATCGAAGGCGTCCGCCGCCAACTGGACGAGATGCAGACCGAATACGACGCCATCGAACGCGTCCTGCGAAAGCTGGGATAGGGTCGTGGGGCGTAGGCCCAGAGCGTTCGTCCTCGGGTGACACCAGAAACAGGCAAACGCCCCCCGACGGTGCCCGGGGGATTCCCCCGACGCGGGGTGCCGCGGCTTGACGCGAAGCGGCAACCACAATGCGGTGCGATACGTGGTTGCCGCTTCGCGTCAAATCACGACACCCATGTGGGGCGATGTTGCATGGCACGCGCCGCGCGGGTACACTCTCACGCCTTATGAACGATCAGGACCTACAGGAACAGATGCTCCTGCTGTCTCGCGGATGCGAGGGGCTCTACACGCAGCAGGAACTCGAAGGCCGCCTCAAGGCCGCCGCGAGCGACGGACGCCAGCTCCGCGTCAAGCTCGGGCTGGACCCGACGGCGCCGGATATCCACCTCGGACACACCGTCGTGCTGCGCAAGATGCGACAGTTCCAGGACCTCGGCCACAAGGCCGTCCTGATCATCGGCGACTACACCGCGAGAATCGGCGACCCGACGGGCGTCAACAAGACCCGCCCCGTGCTGTCCGAAGACGACATCAACGTCAACGCACAGACGTACTTCGACCAGGCGGGCAAGATCCTCGACACGTCCGACGAGAAGCTCGAGGTCCGTTACAACAGCGAGTGGCTGGAGAAGCTGAGCTTCGCCGAACTGCTCCGCCTGGCGGCGATGAAGACCGTCGCCCAGATGCTCCAGCGGGACAGCTTCAAGAAGCGGCTGGCCGCCGAGGAGGACGTGTTCCTCCAGGAGTTCCTCTACCCGATCATGCAGGGCTATGACAGCGTCTGCATCGCCGCCGACGTCGAACTCGGCGGGACCGACCAGACGTTCAACAACCTCGTCGGGCGCGACCTCCAGA
>CAZVEV010000072.1:0-21958 GCA_964625865.1 uncultured Planctomycetaceae bacterium
ATCTTCGGCGCCAGGGCCTTGTTCGGAATGGTGTAGAAGAAGTGCGGGTCTTCGCCGCCGAACTTCGCTTTCCAGCAATTCGCCAGGGCCGAGAGTTCCGCCCCGTAGTTGGCGCCCTGATCTTTGGCGACCATGGCGTCGCTGGCGAGGAAGACGATCCCTTTGAAGTCGGCTGGGGTAAACGAGTGAGTCATGACATTGTAGGCCTGCGACGCGGTGCTGCTGACCGAACTGGAGAGGTTCAGAATCCCTCCCCAGGCTGCGCCGTCGGGGACCTGTTTGCTCTTCATCATCTGCGGGACATACTCGCTCCAGTACGTCTTCCAACTAGCTATGTAGCGTCGCACGTTGACGTTATAGTACGGGTTGCCCGGAGTAACTGCGCCCAGGTCCTTGTAGTCGGCCAGCAGGCTCGGGGCCAGCTTGAGGTAGTCAGGACTTATCCAACTCTTCAGGTCAATACGATTGATCGCCGGCTCGCCCTTGACCTGATACATGCCGCTCTGCATGAAGACAATACCGACCGGTTTGCCGGTCTTTGCGGCGATGCGCTGGCCCAGTGCCGCCGCTACGCCGCTGGCGTCCTCCCATCGACAGGCGAAGCGGTTCTTCGGCGTCGTCGAGACGCACACGCTGTAGCGGCTTGCCCTGGGGAAGCTGTATCGTTTGGCTTTGCGAGTGAGCATTCGCACGATGGTGGGCGACTTCTCTTCCACGGCGGGACTGGCGCCAAGCGGCGGCGCGGCCACGTACCAGACGTCGCCGATGACGATGTTCGTGCAAACGCGCTCGTGGGCAAGCTCCCCGTCGATCGTAAAGGTCACCTTCAGCGTCTTGGGCTCGGCGCTGGCTTCCATGGGAGGCAGGGTTACCTTCCACTCTCGCATGCCGGCCGTGACGGGGATGGTCTTCTGGATCCCGGCGAAGCTGAACGTGATCACCGCCTTGCCCTCGGCCTCATAGCCCCAGTCGTGAACGGCCGTGCCCCAGATGGTAAGCGGCACGCCGGCCTGCAAAACCGCGTTGTCCCGGAACTGCGTACTGAGCAGGGGCATCTTGCGGTATTCGTACGTCTTGCCGACCGTATTGGGGTCGACCTCCACGCCGGCGACCTTCAGCGCCCCGCCCGGCCAGGTCTTGCTGGTGACGAGTTTGTGGTCGTACGTGATAAACGGCGTGGCGGGCAGCAGTGCCCGGTTGTAGAGGGCCGGCTGGAACGCCACGCCCCGGGTCGCGTAAGAGACACCCCGCGGCGCCGGCACGGCGGGCGAGGTGACGATAGCCTTCGTGCCGTCGATCTTCACACTCGCCGGGTGCCACACCCGGTCTTCCCCCGCGAGGTAGAACAGCTTGATCTGATCCTCGCCGCCGGGGACGAGCTTCGGGTCGGCAAGGCCGGTGGAGGTATCCTTTCTGCCGACGGCGTTGAAGCCGGCCTCGGCCACCACCAGACCGCCCGCGGCGGAATCGAATTCCACAATCAGCTTGTTGCCCTTGACCGTGTAGGACTTGAACATCGGCCCGTCGGCGACGACGTTCTTGCCATACTGGTTCTTCAACGCGTGCAGGGCCAGCCGCTGACCGGGAACGGCCTTGTGGGAGTAGTGAATGCCTCCCGTGATATCAATCTGACTGGCCATGCCGGTGTGCGGGATATCCCGTGCCAGCCAGGTCCCCAGGCGCATCTCCGCGGTGGGGTTGATGGTGGGCGTGTTGTCCTTCCATCCGCCCTTCTGCCCGGGGCAGTAGAACTGGTGGAAGTAGACGGGCAGTTCGGGGCGGTCCCACCGCATTCGCCAGCCGCGGACCAGGCTGTGCAGGTTGTTGTAGTAGGGAAGACCTTCACCCATATTGGCGTAGCCCTGGTTCCAGATGCCGCCGCGAATCGCATAGGGAACCACCGGATTCAGTCTGCCATTGAATATCCAGGACGCGTCGCGGTTACCGCTCAGGTTGCCCGGTGTTTTGGGTGTGATGCTCTTGGGCGCCAGTCCCTTGCTGATGCGTGCGTCGTTGTCCTTCATGGCGTCTTCGAGGCCCTGGTAGAACGCGCCCCAGGCCGCCTTGTGCTCGGGCGTCGTCGGATCGGTCTCCAGGATCTTCTTGTAGATCGCCTTGGTGTATTCGTCCTTGCCATCTGCAAAGCCGACGCGGGGAACCCAGGCCTGGATGGCGGTCTGGCTGAAGCAGCAGTTCAGGATCCCGATGGGCACGTCCAGTTCGCCGTAAAGCTTGTGGGCAAAGGCGTAGGCGATGGCGCTGTAGTTGGCGTAGCCGCCGTTCTTCCACGCGCCGGTGGCCCGTTCAATCGGATGCAGCGCCGAATAGACGCTGGTCACCTCGAACTCGCGGATAGGTGCAACGTCACCCTTGGCCTTAACACGCAATTTGCTGCAACTGCTCTTGGCGACCTTCCACTGCATGTTGGACTGCCCCGACGCCATCCACACCTCGCCAACGAGGATGTTCCTGAGGGTGACGGTCCTTCCTGCGTTGTCGCTGATGATCATCTCCGCCGGGGCGAAACTCGCCTTGAGCTTGTCGAGTTGGAGCATCCACTTGCCGTTCTTGCCGGCAGTGGCGGTCTTTTTCTGTCCGGCGAACTCGACCGTGATTCTTGTGCCCGGCTTGCTCCAGCCCCAGACGGGGACCTTCATCTCCCGCTGCAAAACGGCGTTGTCGCCAAACGGAGCGCCCAGTTCGATGGCGGGCCCGGGTTGTGCCGCTTGCTCGGCTCCGTTCGCGGCGAAAGCTGAAAGCAGCACCGCTGCCGTGAAGACGAAGACTGCCGCTGTCCTGGTTGGCCTGTTATTCATGACTGTCATTCCTGTTTCCTGTCTGTTGTTGTGTTGTTCCGTTCTTTTCGCAATGTCTTAATACCCGCATGTACTAAAAGGTGACGCGGGCAGACCGTCGGTGTTGTAGAGGTTGCAGCCTGCCGGGTACTGAGTATAGGCATAACGCACAGCGATCGGCTCTTTGACATTCTTGTTGGAAACAACTAAATCAGAGCCGTCCAATTGCCCTTCGGCCCAATACCACGTTCCGCCCTTGGCCTGAATCGACAACCACGGTATTCTCGCTCCGGGTGTTGGCTTGGCAGGCACGTAGCTTGCCTTGCTCGCAAGCATCAGACCGTTTTGCGCATAGTCAAAACTGACCCGAATGGTAGCGCCTTGGATCTTGTGGCTTTTGTAAATCGGCCCGCTGGGTACAAGATCTTTCTGGCCGTAGTCCTTGTGAAGCGCCCAGCGTGCCAGACGGATACCGACGTCGTATTTGTTGAGCGGATGCTCGCGTACGGCACCGACGTCGATCGTCACAACCATACCGGTATTCTTGATTGTCATCGCTTCCAGTTGAGCGTTCCGAATCTTGGCCCGGCCGTCACCACCCGCGGGTGTGTCTTTGGGCGAGCTGCCTATGCTCGCTATCTGCACAAAGTAGAAGGGGAAGTCTCCCTGTCCCCAGGATGTGCGCCAGTCGCCGATCATCGACTGCATTTTCAAGAAGTACTCGCGCCCATCCTTTGCGTTGCCTTCGCCCTGATACCACAGGGCGCCGCGCATCGCGTATCCCACCAACGGCGCAATCTTCGTTTCGTAATTGGTCTTGCGTCGAGGTGTCCCTGCGGGCCTTTTGTGCTTCGGGTTTTGGAGGTCTTGGGGGATCGTCCGCATCCATGATTCGATCGGCGAGCCCCCGGTGGCGGCGATCAACAGGCCGACAGGGACCATTATTTCACGCTGCACTTTGCGGGCAAAGCAGAAGCCGACGCGCGAAAACCGCCCGGCCGTTTCAGGCGTTGAGATGATCCATTCACCACCTTCGAGTCTGCGCAAAGCGGGATAATCCGCCTTTGCCAGCGAGCCCTTCGGATACGGATCTCGTCCGAACCTGCCGGCCATGTTCGACTGTCCCGAGCAAAGCCAGACCTCGCCGATCAGGATGTCCGTGAATGATTTGCTCGCCTTCTTTCCGTCAAGCTCTGTTACGATCGTCAGGGTTCGCCCCTTAGGCGCCTTGTGCAGAGAATCGAGTTTGTCAGCCTGCATCGCATCCAACGCAACGGTCCACCGACCGTCTTTTCCAGCGGTTGCAGCCTTGGTGTGCTTATCAAAGGTAACCGTAACCTTAGCGCCCGGCAGAGACCAGCCCCAGATCGGAACTGCAATGCCCTGCTGAAGAACCGCATGATCTCCAAAGACACCGGGGCACTGAGCCTCAAGAGTCGTAGCGTCACGGGGCTCAACCGCATCTGCCGCAAGCAAGGCAGAACCCCATGCAAGTACGATCACTGCAATCGTTACCGTTGTTGTTATTCTTCTCATGTCATCACTAGCCCCAAAGGGGCATCACAGACCAGTCCGGAACAATGCCTGGGGTATGTTCATTCAATGACCTTGCGTTCCTTCAGTGGATACCACTTGTCCAGCTTGGATCTCAAAGACCTATATACCTCTGGCAACTTGCCATGGAGATTGTCCTTCTCAAACGGATCGCTGACCAGGTCGTACAGCTCCGGCTCCGTATCCTTGCTCACGCCTCCGCGCGGCTTGGCGGAGTAGCTTCCCTGCCCGTCGTAGGTCAGGATCAATTTGTACCGTTTGTGGATCACCCACCGCTTGAGCAGTACGGCTTCCGGGTTCGCCATGCCGGCGATGTCACGCGCAAAGGCCTCGCCGAAAATGGCCCTGTCCTCGATCTTGGCCTTACCCTCCATCACCGGGAGGAGATTCATACCGGGAAGTGCCTTCTTTAGCGGCGCCGCGCCCGCCGTAGCGAGAATGGTCGCAGCGACGTCCACGCTACTGACCAGAGAGTTGCTCACGGCCGGCTTGATTCTTGCGGGCCAGGAATAGATCACCGGCGACCGCACGCCGCCATCGTAGGGAGATCCTTTGGATCGCGGCGCGTAGTCGCCACGCCTGCGGATCGACACCCATCCGTTGGCGCTGAGATAGACGATCAAGGTGTCCTCACGGAGTCCCTTCTTCTCCAGATGGGCGATCAGCTTGCCACAGTGTTCGTCAAACCACTCAATCAATGCGTAATACCGTGGGATGTCACCGCGGCCATGGCCCACGATGAACTTCTGATTCTTCACAATCCTCTCCGGAGCGACGTTCATGCCGGAGGGCACGCGCCCGTTGTGGTTAAAGGCGGGCAGCGCCGGGGCGTACCACAGGAAGAACGGTTTCTTCTCTTTCTGCGCCATGTCGATGAAATCGGTGCATGCCTTCACAGCGTCCGGGCCGATCCCCGGCTTGTCATAGCTGAGATCGCCTCTCTCGGCCGTGCCGTGAGTGAACCCGGCGTCCCCGTAGCGACCCTCGAACCACCGGCCGCTCTGATGACTGAGGTAGCCCTGCGCCTTCAAGAGTCGCCCCAGCGTCTCAAACCTGCCTATGGTTGAAACCGGCTGGGGAGCCTTCTTGAACGTCCCTTTGTAACTCACGAGATCGTCCACCGTGACGCCATGCTCGTGGGCGTAGCGGCCCGTAGCCAGGGTCATCAATGAGGACCGGCTCCATGCCGTCGGGACATACCCCCTCTTGAAGAGCACGCCGCTGGCGGCCAGCTTCGCCAGATGCGGGGTGTTGACATGGACACTGCCCATGAACGAGTAATCCGTCCACGCCAGGTCGTCGGCGGTGATCAGAACGATGTTAGGCTTCGCCGCGTCGGCTTTGACGGCAGGCTTCCTGGGCCTGGGGTTCTTCACCCACTGGCCCTTCTCGTTCCTGACCGTATCCAGACCGACGCCCTGATAAGCGCGGGCAAGCGTTGCGATGTTCCGGTCATCCCCTTTCAGGCCATGCACCGGCCGCGCCAGCAGTGCTGCCAGGCGCCTGACATCCTTTCCACGGGGATCGCTGAATCCGTACAGGCCCACATCCGCCTTCAGTGCCTGGGGCACGATCTTGGTCGCGTCCACACCCGTCCAGGCCGCCATGCAGGTGATCAGCCGGGTCTGCGTGCCGACCATGCCCTTGACCTTGCCGATGCGACCCATGTCACCGACCTCGTTCATCAGCCAGTCGGCCTGCCGGTACATGTCCGAGTCGACGACATGGGGGTGGTCCATGTGGTTGCTCGTTATCCAGACAATGCACTTCGGATTCGCGGCCTTGGCAGCCTTGCGAATGGTCTTCCAGCAGCGGTCAATGGCCTTGCGACTGTAGGCCAGTTCCTGCTTCACGGTCAGCGCATCGTCCCCGGGATAGGGCACGCCCATCAGTTGGTTGTACAACTTCTTCTCGCATTCGATCCACTTGCCGCCGGTCTGCTTTCGCGTCGGTTGCCACAGCCAGTCGATCATGAATCCGTCAATGCCGGTCTTCCGCACCGCGTCGCTGATGGATTTCGACAGGAAGTCAAGATACTCATCCGTGTACGGGATATGGTAGCCGCCCGTAATCTCCCCGTCTGCCCCGCCGCCGTAGCTGAGTTTCGGCTGCAGCTTCGCCCACCGTGGATTGCAGCCAATGGTGAAGTAGCCCATCACCAGCATGCCTTCGGCGTGCCCGAGCTTCACCATCTCCGGCAGGAAGTCATGCTTCAGCCCGGGCTGGGCCGGAACGAAGCCATTCTTGTACCAGGCGTAGCCGTTGGTTGAGACGCAGAAGGTCTGGATGACGTTGACGCCCAGCATCTTGTACCAGGCCAGATGCGTTTCCGGATCGGTTTTGGCGAACACCCCAAGTCTCGCCAGTTTTGGCCGGCCATATGGCTTTTCCCAGTTGAAATCGATGCAGTAGGCCTTGATGTCCTTGATCTTCGCCGGGGCCACGGAAGCGGCCACCGGTTTCCCGGCGTTCTCTTCGGCCGACACGTTTGCGGTCCCAATCACCGTTACCAACAGCAGGCACATCAAACCACATACTGTCATCTTCGTCATCGCGGTGTCTCCGTTCTTGGTCTTCAGAGCTTTGCTGTCGTTACACGTTCTAACGACCCATCGGCGGGATCTTCTGCTCTTCCATCCAGACTGTAATGTGTCCGCGAGGGGGGTATGGTTTTCTGCGCGGGTGGTTATATCTCAGGAAGCTCATAACCGCGATCGTCACCTTATCGCCCTTGAACTCGTTACGGAAGTCGGCGTAAATGTGTCCGCCGCGCGGCTGGCCGCCCTGGCGATTGGGGACGCCGGTTTTCGACTCAGCCAGCAACTTGCCGTTAACGTAGATCGCATAACCCTCGCCCGAGTTGACGTGGTTGCTGCCGCCGACAACAAGGCGATAGCGATGTCCCTCCTTCAACGCGGGAATGTCGAACTCGCCGCGCATCAGGATAACTTCCTTGGCCCACAGAGTGTTCGGGGTAACGCCGCACCCGCAACTACTTTCCGGGCCACACGTGCCCAGCGGAGCCGGCTTGCCATCGAGCTGACCGAATGGGGGTAGCCCGCTCTTCCAGCCCGCCTTGGCGGCGTCGAAGTCGACGGCGAACCAGTTTTCCGGACAGGTCACTTTGCGGTAGCGACTGCCCTTGGTCTTGTCCTTGGTCTCTTTGGGGTCAAAGCTGTGGTAGTCCCACTTGAGCTTTCTGAGGTCCGGTCCGAACGATCGCCATTCATAGTCGCTAACCCCGGCCGCACGATAGCAGTTGATCAGCCCGTACATCGCGCCGCGCAGGAACTGGTTCGCCCGCTTCGGCCTTTCGCCTTTGACCTCAGCCAACAGCGCCTTGCTGTACCTGGGGTTGGCGATATAGCTCGCCGCGATGCCATCCATGATAATCGGCGCCAGCGCTGCTTTTTCGGCGGTCTTTTCCTGCTCGGTCGGTTCGGTTGTTGCCTGCTTGGGGGCGGGTTTCGGCCTGGCGGCTTGCGGGAGAGCTTCCGCTTTTCCGCCCAGGAGCCTTACCATTGCCCGGCCGAGTGCGTCGCCGACGAGCATGTAGGTCTCGGCGTTGCGGTTGTAGTGGTAGTCCTGGTTCGTCGGTGATGCATCGACCTCCCGCCAGAAGTCGCGGATGTCCACAGAAGCCACTGTCCCTGCGAATTCCGGATGCTTCTTCGGGTCGCCGACAGCCATTTGTGCCTTGAGAATCTGCTGGTACTTCTCGGCCATGTTGTACCCGCCGAAACCGACCGTCGCCACGACGGCACGCATCTTGGGCGCCTTGAATTCCTTGCGGACGTCATTGATCAGGTTGACGAGATTCTTCTCGTACTCGGTGATCAGTGCCGGCGTGAACCCGTCCTTGTGGCCCTGCCACCAGACGAATCCGGCAATCTCGTAGCCCTGCCCCTTGTAGCCGGGCACGACTGTGGCGATGTCGTTCAACGTCTTGCGGACGCCTTCGATCATCAGGCGGTATTCCAGCCCTTCCCACTGGCTGTCGGGGTCGTTCCTGCCACTGGAAGGCGGGCGGAAATCGAAGCCCAGCGCGCGGTTGCCCATCGAGGTCTTGATGAGCAGAACCTGCTCGTCGTGATACGTTCCCATCACATGGCCAAAGCCCAGTTCCGGACCGATAGCCTTCCCGTTGGATGTCGCGCTCAGCGGACATCCTCTTCCGGCTTTCGCTATTCGGGCCTCCTGGAAATAGACGTCATTCCGCACGGTCCATTTGCCTTCGTCGTCGATCAGCCACGGAAACTTCTTCTCGCGCTTGGTCACGATCTCCAGGTCGCCATGGCCGAGCAGGTCCATCTTCTGCATCCAGAACCTTGGCGCCTCGCCCTTGAATCCGGTGATCGTGAACGCATAGCGTTTGCCCGCTTCGAGGGTCACGTCCTGGATGACCGCCTTGCCGCCGGCGGTCCGGCTGTAGACCTTCTTGCCATCAAGTTCCATCACGTTGAAGGAACTCGCACCGAAGCCGCAGTGTATCTGATAGACGCCACTTTGCGGTACTTCGAGCTGCCCCTTCGCGGCCGGCTTCTCCGTCTTCGCACCGTTCGGCAGGTAAAGGGTGCAGCGGGCGATTTTGTAGTTCCCCACTTTATAGATCGTCATCGGCCCCTCGGGCGCCGCCGGATCGGCGGTCAGGTAGATGCCCGCGAAGCGGTTCTTGGCACCGCTGAGATTGCCCATTCCCACCATATTGGACTGCCCGGCGAGGATGTAGACCTTAACCGGCTTGGTCGCGTCGCCGGCTTTCTCGTCCGGATCGGGCAGTTGTGCGGGGACGTCCTTCGCCGAGGCACCGCCAACGATTCCAGCCAGCACCAGTGCCGCCAACGCCACTACGGTTCTGAGTCCGATATTCATCTACGGCTTCCTTTGTGTTTTCGTATTATTCACGTATCTCTATTTCGTCTGTTTTTTCAGAACGTACAGTTTCGATTTCCAGCCCGGTTTGTTCCTCGTACTGAAACCGCCGGCTTCGACAAACAGGTACTCGCTGCCGTCGATCGTCTTGGCCTGCATCTTCAGGGCCTGGAACTTGTCCAGGTCCATCAGGATCTCGCCGGACCAGACCAGCATTGGATAGCTGGTCCGGGCGTTGTCTTTGAACGTGATGGCGGAAAACAGCGGGTGGCGGGATTTTCGGTTTCTTTTCGTCGGATCGAATTCGGCGATTGTCGCGACCTCGGTGATGACGGTCCAACGGCCTGCGATCTTCGGGTTGGCGACAAACGTGCCGTCCCAGCGGAACTTGACGGCGGCGGCCGACTGTTCCCTGTCATCAGGATTCTGCTTTGCCTGCCAGTCGGACGACAGCATGGGTACGACCGCCGCCGACTTGAACACGAGGTCGTCGCCCATCGGCGGCAGCTTCTGCTCGTCGAGGTGGAGGCTGAACTTGCCTTGGGGAGTGCGGCTGGTCGGCTTGACCTTGTACTTGTTGTTGAACCGGATGAAGGTCTTGACGGCGATGGTCACCTTGCCGCCCTTGAAGTCCTCGATGAAGTCCCTGGTGATGTAGGCGCCCTTGGGCCGCCCGCCCGAGCCACGGCCGCCGCCTTGTTTGGTTTCGATCAGGGGCTTGCCGTTGATGTAGATGATATGGCCGCCGCCGGCGCCGACGTGCTGGCCGCTATTGACCCGCAAGCGGTAGCGATGCCCCTCCTTGAGCGGCGGGATCTTGAACGTGCCGCGCAGCAGAAGGACTTCCTTCTCCCACAGCGTGTTGACCTTGGTCGCGCCGTAGCAGCCCGGACCGACGCAGCCGGCAGAGCACTTTGTGATCGGACCGTCGGGGATCTTCCCGTTGTAGTTGCCAAACGGGCTCTTGCCGGTCTTCCAGCCGGCCTTGGCGGGATCGAAGTCCGTCGCGAACCACTGCTCCATGCCCTTGGGCGGGGTCACCTTTCGATAGCGGGAGACGAGTTGGTCGAAGGGCACTTGTTCGGCGGGAATCGGGTCGAAGCTGTGGCAGGACCACTCGGCGTTGCGCAGGTCCACAAACATGTGCCAGTCGAATTCATTCCGTCCGGCACGCTTGTAAAGGGCGACCAATCCGTCGATGGGCTCCCCCCTGCCGCCGGGCCATCCTGACTTCACTTCGTTGGCGGCCAGCGCCTGCAGCCTCTTGCGGTTTCTCCCGACGAACTCGGGGATCAACTCCTCGGTGATGATCGGGGTGATCGCCTTGGTCAGCTTGGGGCCGAACGTCTTCGGGTCCGCGGCGAGGAATATCTCCTTGTAGGGGAGGATCTGGTCGGGGTGTTTCTGCCGCGCGATCTCATAGAGCACGTCCATGCCGCCGGGCACGTCGGCCAGCGAAGCGGCGATGGCTTCGAGGTGGTAGTCGTACGTGGGCCTGAGGTTCTGGCCGGCGGGGCTCGTCGTCTTGCCCGCATACCCGGTGAAGGTCTCCTTCAGGGTCTCGATCGCCAACTGTCGCACCGCGGGCCCGGCCTGCTTGAGCCTGGCACGGATGGCCGGTGCGAACCCGTGCGTTACCGACGCGCGCTGGTTCGTCCTGACCAGTTCGCCCATCGCGGGGAGCACCTTCCTGTAGCATCGCTCGTCCGCGGCCACCGGAGTCAGCGCGGTCAGCGCGGCGTTCCGCAGCCAGGCGTCCTCGTGCTTGAGATAAGGAAGCAGCAGATCGACGAGGGGCAGGATCTGCTCCGCCGAACCGCGGGCGATGATCTGAATCGCCGCGTCCTTGACCCACCATGATTCGGCCGGGTTCCTGGCCGCCTTCACGGCGAGTTCGAAGATCGCCGGCGTCACCGCGTCGGTGCGATGCAGGAGGGCTCCGAACATCACCCGGCGGACGCGCGGGTCCTTGTGTCGCAGGAACTCCATCACCAAGTCCGGGCGCACCTTGCCTCCACCGGATCGGCGCCCGATGTAGCCGGAGTTGATGCCCAGCGCCTTGAAGGCGGCGATATTGCGGATGTTGAAATCCTGGTGGTGGATGTATCGGCGGATCTCGTCGTCGCTGGGCTGGTCGGGGCCGTGGAAACGGCCGATGAAGTGCATGCTCGAATCCCGGGCCAGGGTCTCGCCCGACAGGTCCTGCTTCTTGCCGCCGGCATCCGCGACGGTCTCGAGCGAGCAGAAGGCGTCGTCCGCCTCGGTGCCCCAGGGTCGCTTGGGCAGTTGGTAGGGCTTGGAGAACCTGCTGCGGGGCGCGCCGGTGATGCGCAGTGTCTTGCGGGGCATGGTGTAGGCCAGCGGGTAGGCGACCCCCCACAGTTCCTTGTCGTAGCCGCTGCCGCCAAGGATGCCGAACGACCCGTCGAAGCGGCGTGACAGATCGTAGTGCCACTGGCGGTTGTCCATGAACTCGCGGTATTGCTTGGGTTTCTTCTCGTACAGCAGGCCCATCGCGGCGCTGCGCCAGATCTCGCCGATGCCGCCGCCGGTGTGGCCGTGCAGCATGAACGTGGTGGTGTAGAAGCTCTGCATCGCGCAGGTGTCGCGGGCCCGGGCGTAGACCGAGTTCTCGCCGTCCGGGGTCAGCGCGGCGGCGGCGGCCATGGCGATGGCGAGTTTCCCGTTCTTGCCGTTGTCGACGAATCCGGTGAACGGGCGATTGTCGCCATAGGGGTTGTTGCCCCGGCCGGCGTAGCGATAGAAATGCCTCAGGGCGCCGTGCAGCGTGCGGTCGGGCACGTTGGCGCCGCATTCCTTGGCCAAGAGGAGGAAGGTGACCACGTGCGTGCCGGCTGCGTTGAGATGGCCGAGGCCGTAGCCGGTCAGCGCCGAGCCCCGACCCGCCCAGGCATCGTTATGCTGTGTCCTGGCTGCGTTGTCGACCCACTTCTGGATGTTCGCGAGGATCTCCCTGTCGCCGGTGCGCAGGTAGCATTCGGTCAGCGGAATCCCGCCGTAGCCGATGTACCAGGGATACTTGTGTGCCGGTGCTTTGCGTGCCCACTGGCGCACGACCTCCAGGTCCTTGTCCTCGCCGGTCGACAGCAGGAACAGCATGCCGATCCCGCCGAGGCCTTTGGTTGCCTTGGGCTGCGACAGATAGTCGGCCACCTGGCGAACGATCTTGTCCGACTTGGGGCAGTTCAGCGGCCAGGTCTTGCTGTAAGCGCCGAGAATGGGAACCCTGACGGTGACCGGCCGGGGCTCGCCCTTAATGGCGAACGTGAGAACGCCGTCGGTGGCTTCGGCCGCGGCAAGAATCTTGCCGAGCTGGATGCGAGGATCGATGTCGGCGAGCTTCTGACCGTTGATGGTTTCGATGATCTGGCCGGCCTTGAGTTCACCGGTCGCTGCGGCGGGCGAGCCTTCTTCGATGTTCTTGATCTTCATCACGAACGCAGGCTGATGAAGTTCGATGCCCATGCCCACCGGCCCGAAGCGCGCAATCGTCTGCAGCGACTTGGTCTCGCTCGGGCGGGTGGAGAATATCCCGGGGCCCTTGTAGAAGCTCTTCGTTTTCACCTTGTCCGCGGCGCCGGCGCCGGCACAGAAGAGAAGCGTCGAAAGGACCAGGCCGATTGTCTGTCGTTGTTTCATGATGTTATTCCGCCATACGCATGGTTGATGGACGATTCGCGAGGAGTCCGCGACATTCATTGCTTGCTCTTTTCCGCTGGGGCTGCCGGGCGAGCCTGGCCCGCCTTGCCGGCTTTCGGGGCGGGCTTGACCCGTGGGCGGAGACGCAGGGTGACCTTCGAGCCGACCTTGGGCAGTTTGGCGGCATTGACCTGCCACATCAGCGAGCCGTTTTCCTGGCCGTGGATGCCCGGCAGGCAGAGCACTTCGTCACCGAAGGACGCGATGGAGATCACGTTTCCGCTCAGGTCGCTGAGGTACTTTCGCGGCCCCGGCCCGTCGCCGCTGAGACGCGACCCGGCAAAGACAACCGTGTCGGGAAACGCGGTCTTCTCCCCGTCGCCGGGCCCTTGTCCGGCCCTCTTCTCGGATGGGGCGACGAATCTGCTGATGGGGTACTCGACCATCTTGCCCTCTTTGTTCTTGAACACGAGGGCCACGTCCACCGGATCGCCCCTGGGCGGGACGTGGACCCACCGCGAGTCCTTCTCGCCGATCCGCTTGCGCATCGCGGGATTGCCCGGATTCGCACCGAGAAGCAGGAGCCCCGCGTGGACGTGCATGGGCCTGGCCTTGATCACGACGATCGACTCGTGCTCCTTCGTGCCCTTCGTGCACGCGATCAGTTCGAGAAAGCCCTCGTCGAGACAGACGGTCGCTTCGAGGTCGAGACACCGCTTCTGGAAGTTGATCACAAGGCCGGGGAGCTTGACGTTCTTGCGAGCGGGCCTGGAAGTCGGCCTGGTGGCAGGGGCCTCGGGCGCGGCCTTACGGGCAGGCGCAGGTTCATCGCCCCAACTCACGGGCGAGAAGATCGCCAGCGCCACCGCAACCGACGCTGCAAGTCGTGCCGTCACCGCAGTGGCGCCCCCGGCCGGTCCGGCTGTCTCCATGACACTCTTCATACGCGGTTCAGTTCTATTTCTTCCCGGCTAGCAGCTTGACCATTCCCCGGCCCAGGGCATCGCCGACCAGCATGTAGGTCTCGGCGTTGCGGTTATAGTGATAGCCCTGCCCGCTGGGGGAGATGGAGGTGTCTCTCCAGAAGTCGCGGGTCTCCACGGTCAGGACATTGCCCGCGAACTGCGGATACTTGCCCTTGTCCCCGCTGACGGCGAGTTGAGCGTTGGCGACGGTCAGGTGGGGACCGGCCATCTTCCAGCCGCCAAAGCCGATCGTGGCGATGACGAAGGGCGCCTTGGGCGCCTTGAACTCCTTGCGGAGGCACGTGATGAGGTTGACCAGGTTCTGCTCGTAGCGAGCGGCATGAACGGCGTTGCCGTCCTTGTGTCCCTGCCACCAGGCGAAACCGGCTATCTTATAGCCCTGGTCCTTGTACTGCGGAAAATGCTCGGCGAAGTTGTCCAGGACTTCGTGGGTCGCCTTGACGCAGTCGTCGTACTGCTTGCCCGCATACCAGTTAATCGGTTTGGGCTTCGTTCCTTCGGGCCACGAGGACGGGGAGTCCTTGTACCCGGCATAGGTCGTGCCGTCTACCGTGTATCGCTTGCTGCCCGGCGGGAGGTAATCCCAGCCAAGGCTTCGATTGCCGATGGACGCCTTGATCAGGACCACCGGCTCGTCGTGGTAATAGCCCATGATGTGTCCGAACTGCAACTCCGGGCCGATCGTGTTGCCCTGCAGACCGACGGTCAGCGGCCCTTTGCCCGTGGCGGCAATCACGCCCTTGTAGATCACGTCGTTCCGCACCGTCCAGTTGCCCTTGGCGTCGATCAGGTGTGGGAACTTCTTGTCCTTGTACACCAGCGTGGTCAGCAGCCCCGGAATGTCCGTGCGCCATACCCACCCCAGCCCGTTCGCGTGCTTGGTCAGGTACGTGATCTTGAAGGGGTACTTCTTGCCCGCGGCGAACGCAAGCGCGGTATGTACCGCCTGTTTGCCGGGCTCCCGCCTGTAGACTTCCGTGCCGTCGACCTGCATGACGTTGTACGTCGTATTGGCATAGCCGGCATTGAACTTGTACACGCCCGCTTTGGGCATGCGTATGAATCCCCTGACCACCGCGGTCCCGCCGCCGGGGAACGGCGTGGGACGCACCCCGCCGAACGCGGTCAGCTTCTTCGTTTCGATCGGGGTCATCTTATCATAGTCAGCCGTCGGCGAGTACTCCCCGCGATAGATCGAAACCACGGGGTCCAGAAACTGCTTTCCCCAGCGCGAAGACCCGCCGCGGATATCGCCCATCCCCACCATGTTCGATTGGCCCGACAGGATGTAGACCTTGACGGGTTTGGTGGCGTCGGGGGCCTTGTCGTCCGGGGCGGGCAGTTGCGCCGGGATGTCCTTCGCCGGGGCATCGGCGACAAGTCCAATCAGTACCAGGGCTGGGAGGGCCAACAGGATCGCGGTTCTCGTGTTCATTCTTGTTCCCTTTCCAGATGGCGTTCCTTGCCCTTGACGATGCTCTACTTCGCTTGTCTCTTCGTCCCATGCACGTCGACTGCCAGCCCGACCTGTTTGGCGTGCTGAATCCACCGGCTTCGATGGACAGGTGGATTGCAGCCGATCATTCAGCACGCTTGGCCATCTCGATGGCCATATCCTTCAGGCTCTTGGGCCATTGATCAAACGAAACGCACTTCGCACCCGGAATCTCAGGTGCAGTGATGCCCTTGACCAGTGAGCCCGCAGGCTGGGCGTAGATGAACTGGACCTTGTCCAGACCATAGGTTGTCGGAAGGCTCTTGGCATGGATTTCCAACTCGGCTGCATAGTTGGCCGGCGTATAGCCGAGGTTGTACTCAGCAGGGACCCAGATGACCCCCGCAACGGCCATGGGGGTCATCGGGCTGACACACCAGTTGTAGGCATACGTTGGGATCATGTCCGACTTGACGGTATCGCTCTTGCCTGGCTGCGGGAAGGCCGGCACCCCCAGCGGCAGCCCCTGGGACATATCCGCGCCGCGCTTGCCGGCATCGATAACAGCCTTCACATACGCTTTGACTTCCTCGACATGCTTATCGGCAGCCTTCTTCGCGACGTCCGAGTTGGGGTACTGCAGGAACAACTCGTCAAGGCGCGCCTTGAATGCGGGGGCCTTGATGTCCTTGACACCGTGGAATGACGTCCACGAGAGCGGCGAGGCCATCTGCCCGGAACGGCCGCCGCGCCCCGAAGACATGGTGATGAAGCCCTGCGGAATGCCTTTGCGCCCCAGGGTCTTTGCGAAGTGATAGGCGAACATCGTAACGCCCTTATCCGGGTCGGAGAAATCAGCAGCCATCCATGACGAGCGGTATCTGCCCCCCCCGGTTTCGAACCGGCGTTTTCTGGGCGTGGCGGACGAATCTGCCTTGGTCTTTCGCCGGAACTCACGGACAAGCGGCATCGGGGCCGGTGGCTTGGCGTTCTTGTCACGCCGATTGACCGCCATCTCTCCGTTGAGCTGCGTAGACCCTGTCAGGTACCAGACATCACCGACGAGAATGTTCCGCACCGTCCTGCTGTGACCGTGGCTCGACTTCACCGTGAGAGTAATCGGCTCTGTCGATGCCTTCATCGGCGGGAACGACACCGCCCACTGCTGAAGATCGTTCGCCACCGCCGTTCGGGTCACGCCGCCCAGCGTAACGGTAACCTTGACACCCTTGTTCGCATGGCCCCAGATCGGGAGCGTCTTGTCGCGCTGGATGACGGCGCCGTCCCGGTAGTACTCCACAACCTGGAGGATCGGGTAGTCGGGGTCCGTGTACCGAGCGTACTTGGCTTTGAGGGCCGCCGCTTTGGCCAGGTCGTCCTCTTCGAAGATCAGCTTGCCGTTGACCGCGGCAAACCCCGTAGCCGGCAGGCCCGCCTTGTTATAGAGGTTCGAGTTCTCCGGGACGGCGCTGTAGGCATACTGGACCCCGATCGGCTTGGGCACTTTCGGGGAGGTCACCACGACCGTATCGCCCGCGATGACCGCGTCGGCGGCGTGCCATTTCTTGTCATCGCCGCACAGCCGGAAATGGTTGAGCTTCTGGCCCGGGGTCGGCCTGGCCGGCTCAACGTACTTGCCGGCCTCTCTGTAGTCCTTGGCCATGCCTTTGCTGCCGACCATCAGCCCGCCGAAGAGGCTCTCTTTCTCAAACGATACGACAACCCTGCTGCCCTCGACCTTGTGCCCGGTGTAGATGGGCCCGGTGCAGGCGATCGTCTTGCCGTAGTCCTTCGCCAGCGCCCAGCGTGCCATCCTCATGCCCGGGTGGAGCTTGTTCCAGTAGTGAATCCCCCCCGGGCGCGCGGAGTTCATGTCCGACTGGACGACCATGCCGACGTTCTTGCGGTTGTTCATGAAGAACATGTACTGGACCTGCCGGAGGTCCGCGAAGCCCACGGAGTTCGGATCCGGAGCGCCGTAGCACTGCATCTGAGTGAAGTAGAACGGCATGTCGGGCATTGCCCAGGCATCTCGCCAGCCTTTGACGAGGGCCTCCATCCTCGCGGCATAGATCCTGCCGTCGCCGCCGTTGCTGGTCCCCTGGCACCAGATGGCGCCGCGGATGGCATAGGGCACGACCGGGGCGATCTTGCCGTTGAAGAACTGCGATGGGCCTCTCCACATGCCGGCGATACCGGGCAGCTTGGGCCTGCCTGGCATTCTGCCGCCGGCAACAGCGATCCGGCCGGCTTCGACCTGCCACGCTCTCAGATCCGCGTAGTATGTCTCGAACGCCTTGCGGCCCTGCTGGGTCAGCGGATCGGCGTCATGCATAAGATCCGTATCGCCCTTGAGCTTCGGGTGTGCTTCGATGGCCTGCCGCTGGGTGAACGCTTCTATCCGCGTGTTGCTGTGCGCGCTGAGCAGGATCCCGATCGGCACGTCCAGCTCTTTGTACAGCTCATGCGCAAACGACAATGAGAGGGCCGAGAAGATGCTGGCGCTCTTGGCCTTCTTCCATCCGCCATCTGAAGTGGCCTTCTTCTGCGGATAGAGAGCCGACACCGTATTGATGCTGATCTCTCTGATGGGAATGTCCGTCTTGGCCCCGGCGATCTCACGCGCGATCCCGCTGCACATGCTCTTGCCGGCGATCCAGACCATATTGGACTGCCCCGAAGAGAACCACACCTCGCCAACCAGTACGCCTTTGAGGACGATCGATTCGCCCTTGCTGCTGGTCACCTTGAAGCTGCGCTCCTCGCGTGCTGCCGCGAGCGGATCGAGCTTCACCATCCAATCGCCGTTCTTGTCGGCGACGGCGGTCTTCTTCTGACCCGCGAACTCGACCGTAACTTCAGATCCCGGCGCATCGAAACCCCAGACCGGCACCTTCGTTTGCCTTTGCAGGACCATGTTGTCCGTAAACGGGGCGGCCAACTCCAGTTTCTGGTCGGCGGCGGCCGCGGTGGCCACGGCAGCGGTCACCAGCAGCAGACAACTCATGCCACGAAGCGCTTTCTCGTTCATGATTCCATCTCTCCCGTGGAGGTCCGACGTTCCTGACCGGCCTCTGCGTGGCCTGTCGTTGTGTCACACGGCACGGCGACTGCCGTACCGTGTGATATCGCGCACCCGAACCGACGCCTTCGACCAACACCTACTCCGTGCCGCCGGCCGGCGGGCATGAGTCACCTGGGCAAGCCATCCGGAGCCGTGCGGCCCCGTTCGGTTACTTCTTCAGAAGTTCGACCATGGCCTTGCCCATGCCTTCGCCGACATTCATGTAGGTCTCGGCATTGCCGCCATAGTGACCGTTGGAGGCGCCACCCTTGCTCAGCGGATTGGTGTAGACAGTGGCGACATTGCCCTTGAACTCGGGGTACTTGCCGCTCCTGCCGTCGACCGCCATCTGGGCGTTGAGGATGAGCCCTTCGTTGCCCGTAGCGCCCTTCTTGGTCTGGCCGAGCGTGGCGCAGACGAACTTGGCGTTCGGCGCGTTGAAGTCCTTGCGCAACTGCTTGATGAAATGCACGAGGTTCTTCTCGTACCGCGTGGCGTGGCCGGGATTGTAGCGGTCCTTGTCGCCCTGCCAGAAGAAGAAGCCCGCGACTTCATACTTCGTCGCGCCGGGATAGTGCGTGTCGAGTTCCGACAGCACCTTCTTCGCGCAGGCGACGTCGCCGTCGTACTGGCACCCGGCGTACCAGCCGATCTTCTTCGGCTCGGTGCCCTTTTCCCACTTGTCGGGCGAGTCCTTGTAGCCGGCGAAGGTGTAGGTCTTCATCTGGCCGGACTTGCGGTCCTTCAACTCGAACTCATACCGCTCGGACCCAGGCGGCAGCAGGTCCCAGCCGAGGCTGCGATTGCCGATGCAGCTCTTGAGGATCATGACAGGCGCATCGACGGCATGGCCGACCTGATGCCCAATGCCGTACTCCGGGCCGATCGACCGGCCCTTGATCGTCATGAACTCGTTGTTGATCCGCCTCATCTTGGGGACGTTATTCCCGCTGGTCATGACGCGCACGTTGCGGACGTCCTGACGCACGGTCCAGTTGCCCTGATCGTCGATGAGATAGGGATAGAGCTTCTTCTCTTTGCAGGCATGCGTCAGGCAGCCCTCGGCCTTGCCTCTCTTCGGATTGATCGCGCCGGCGCCGACCATGTTGGACTGACCGAGCAGGATGTAGACCTGCACGGGCTTGCTCATGTCCGCCGGCTTGCCGTCCGGATCGGGCAACTGCTGCTCCGCCGCCGAGGCGCCCGCGACGATCATTCCCATCACTGCCACCAAGCAGAACACACCACGCCATCTCGTCTTGCTCATCATCTTGTTTCCTTCCATTCGCTGGTCATTCGGTCCGGACCGGGAGTCTACCTGCCGAAGGCACGTCTTCAGACAGGCTACAAGCCGAGTATTCTACTCGATGCTTCACACGGTGCAAAGGACAAGCACTTCTGTCTCCACGACAATCGTCAACCGGTTTGCGACACATGAAAACCCAGCCGTCAACGTCGAAAGCGAAACGGCCCGGGCGCAATGCCCGGGCCGTCAAAGGTCCATCACATCGCGCTGACGCCCACTACGCTCTACGCCGCCGACGTATCAGCAGGCTGCCGAGGCCCAACAGCGCCAGCGAGGTCGGCTCGGGAACGTTCAGAACTACCATCGCCTGGCCCATTGCCTCGCCGACGTTCATGTACGTCTTGGCATTGCCGCCGTAGTGGCTGCCGGAATCGCTGCCCATGCTCAAGGGGTGGCTGTACACCGTCGCGACGTCGCCTTCGAACTGCGAATACTGTGTCGGATCGCTGACCGCGAACATGGCATTCAGGATGTCTTGTTCGTTGTGCTCTATATAGGTGCCTGGCGTGGCGTCCTTGTCGGTCTGGCCGAGCGTGGCGCAGACGAACTTCGCCTCGGGCGCATTAAACTCCAGACGCAACTGCTCGATGAGTCGAACCAGGTTCTCCTCGTAGCGGATGGCGTGGCCGTCCGTTCTGCGGTCCCGGTCGCCCTGCCACCAGAAGAACCCGGCGACCTCGTATTCCGTGGCGCCGGGATAATACGTGCCCAGGTCGTTGAGCACCGTCTTGGCGCGAGCGACGTCGCCATCGTACTGCATGCCGGCGTACCAGGTGATCGGCGTCGGCGTGGTGCCGGTGGGCCAACGCTCGGGGGACCCGCCGTAGCCCGGGTAAGTGTAACCGTTGTAGTCGTATTGCACGCCGCCCGGGGGCAGCAGGTCCCAACCCAGCGCACGGTTGCCGATGCAACTCTTCAGAAGCAGCACGGGCGCATCGGTGGTGTAGCCCAGGTAATGGCCGATGGCCAGTTCCACGCCGACGTGGTTCGACGTATTGCCCCCCCCGATCGTCAACCATTCGTTACTTTCCACCGACCCCCCCGCCAGGCCGCTTCCCTGGACGCGAGCGTAGCGCACGTCCGCGCGCGTGGTCCAGGCGCCCTGGTCGTCGACCAGGTAGGGGTAGAGGCCTTCGGTGTTCACCGCATAATCGAGCCGGCCGTCCACGCCGCCGACGATCGTGCCGTAGCCGAGCATGTTCGACTGGCCCATCATGACGTACACCTGCACGGGCTTGGTCATGTCCGCCGGAGTGCCGTCCGGATCGGGCAGCGGATCGGGATAGGGCTCGGCCAGGGCGGGAGCAACCAGCAGCGCCAGGCACACGGCGCCGAGCGACAACGACGTCAGACGGTTTGGCTTGGGGTTCATCATGGTGAGCGGCTCGTTTCTTCTCTCTTGACCCGAGAACTCGGGGAACGTAAGCGGGAGCGTCCTGCAGGTCTCTCTTGCCCGTCCGCTGACGGGACTATATCGGAGCACGGCCCGGACCCGATGCCCGGGCCGTCAAAGGTCCATCAATTCGCGCCTGGGCGCCCTACGCCCTGCGACGCCGCAACATCACCAGCCCGCCCAGGCCCACCAGCGCCATCGTCGCCGGCTCGGGGATCTCCTGGAACTGAATACCGGCGAACTCAGCAAAACCATCGACGACGTGACTGAGGGTGCCATAGATCCTGCCGGTGCCGTCGGCCGTGACATCCTCGAAGTTCCAGTCACCTTCCTCGGCGATGGCGGAGGTGTCCTTCCCGTTGTCCTTGGTCTGGACGACGCCGCCGTTGACGGACATGCCGCCGCCACGATAGCCGCCGTGGTTCGGATTGTACCGACCGTAGCAGATGATGTCGTAGATGCCGTTGGGCGTCAGACCGGTCAACTCCCAGTCGGCGGGGTCCCAGCCGGCGTTCAGGTAGAAGAAGTCCCCGCGGACCAGACTACCGGTATACCCCACGTCACGGTACTTAGTGCTCGTCGTGTTGTTCGTGTTCAGCCGAAACGTTACGTCGCCGATGGTGACGCTCCCGGTGACGCCCGAAGCCGGTGTGGAGAGCTTGTGCCAATCGCCGACCTGCCCCGGAAGCGTCATCCCCTCGTTGTGGGTCGGCTCACCCGACTGAACAACGTTGTTCGAGTCGAAGTCGATACTGATCGGGGCGGCGTTGGCCGCGGCAGCCAGCAGGGCCAGAGCCAGTACTGTTGCTAACGTGCTTCTCATGTGAATCTCCTTCCGGGTAACCGTTCAGGCGGGGCCTCAGACGTATAGTTGACCTCGCCAGGCTCTGTTG
>CAZVEV010000073.1:0-4437 GCA_964625865.1 uncultured Planctomycetaceae bacterium
GGGCAACGAGATTCGAACTCGTGACATTCACGTTGGCAACGTGACGCTCTACCACTGAGCTACGCCCGCGTATGTTCAGGTAGGATACGTTGCGGATCGCGGGGCGTCAAGGGGGTTTCTGGAGGATTTTTTCGGCGTGGGGGGCCAGGCCGGGGGCGATCTGCTGCGCGAGCCGTTTGCGATCTGACGTGCCACGGGCATCTTTCCCGTGAGAAGGACGGCAGAGGAGTTGTTTTCGACGCATCCGGAGGGGGCCACTCCCGATGTACATCGGGAGTGGCCCGTTGTGCGGCGGGATTGCAGGTGGCTCGGCGAGAAATAGGGTGGGACGGGCGGGGGGTTGGCACTATAATCTCGGGGTGTGCGGGCCTGCGCTTTGGCGGCGGGGCCGAGGCGTTGAGCAAGGAAGGTGTTGATATGCGTATGGACCGAGTCGGATGCCTGTGCGTTGCGATGGCGGCGGCGGTGGCGTGTGCGGGCCCGTCGGCGGGCGCGGAGGTCCGGATGGCCAAGGGCGTGCTGTATCCCCACGTGGGATTGACGCTGGGGGTCCCGGAGGGCTTCGTGTCGCGCGTTTGCGTCGAGCCGTACGACGCGATGCGCGCGGTCCTCCACGAGGGCAACAAGACGGTCCAGGGAATCACCGTCTCGGTGTTCCCGGTGGGCAAGACCAAGACCCACGCGCAGTTCGCCGAAGCGATGATCGCCGACATGAAGGAGAACCTCGCGGTCAGGCAGGTCAAGGTCCTCAAGACCGCCGAGGTCCGCATCGCGGGGCTGGCCGGTACGGGCTGCCGCATCCAGTACGCCTTTCGCGGCGTGCGGACCACGGCGGCGAGGGTGTTCTTCACGCGCGACGTGCCCGCCACCGGCGGGCGCCTGTGCTACGTGCTGACGATCGAGTCGAGCCCGAAGCACGAAGAGACGCTCCTGCCGATCCTCGACGGAGTGATGAAGTCATGCGCCCTGTCGCCAATCCGCCGCCCGGGCGAGTTGACCGTCAGCGAGTTGAATCCGGTGGTCGAGGCGCCTGAGCACGGCTTTGCCCTGTGTCCGCCGCGGGGGTGGTACGTTGCGGCGACCCGGGTGGGGCTGGAGGTCGCCCAGACGGATTACACCACCGGGGGCATGCCCACCGCGACGCTTCAGGTGACGGTTCGCCCGACGCCGGAAGGGGGCACGAGCAAGGGCCTGGCCCAGCGTCATCTGGCGCGGGCGACCAAGGCGTTTCCGGCGGCCAAGGCGATCTGGCAGGGCGAGGTCGACCTGAACGGGCGGGCCGGCTACCAGTTCGTCCTTCACCAGGAGCCCCAGCCGGTCAAGCCGCCGCCGTCGTCCAACGGCGGGTCCAAACCGCCGGCCAAGAAGGGCGCCGCGGTGACGCTCGTCCAGACGGTGTTGTGCGTCCCTGCCAGCGGCAAGAGGCCGGGCAAGACGTACGACCTGGTCCTGCTGTGCCACGGGGGCAAGGCCGAGACCGCGCGGGCCACGATGGCCCGGATCGGCACGACGTTCAAGGTGCTGTTCAGATCCACGAAGCCCAAGGTGCCCGAGCCGATAGGCACCAAGCCCAAGCCGGGCAAAGGAACGCCCAGATAGCCCCCCACCGCGGCCGCCGGCCGCATGGAGCGAGACGCAAGGATGACCAAACGCACCAAGCCGATAGAACCCAACACCGTCATCGCCGGCGACTGCATCGCGTTCCTCGAACAGATGCTCCTGCCGCAGGCCGATCTGATCTTCGCCGACCCGCCCTTCAACATCGGCTACGCCTACGACACGTACGACGACACGCGAAAGTACGAGGACTACTGCGCCTGGACCGAGCGGTGGATGACGGCGTGCAGCAACGTGCTGAAGCCGACGGGCAGCTTCTGGGTGGCGATCGGGGACGACTACGCCGCCGAAGTGCGCCTGATCGGGCGCAAGCTCGGGCTGAACCTGCGAAACTGGGTGATATGGCATTACACGTTCGGGCAGGCGACCAAGGCCAAGTTTGCCCGCAGCCACACGCACCTGTTCTACTGGACCAAGGACGAGAAGGACTTCACGTTCAACGACACCGCCGTCCGGACGTTCTCGGACCGCCAGCGGGTCTACCGGGACAAGCGGGCCAACAAGGCGGGCAAGCTGCCCGACGACGTGTGGGCCGAGTTCCCCCGCGTCTGCGGGACGTTCGGCGAGCGGGAGGGGTGGCACCCCTGCCAGATGCCCGAGACCGTTCTGGCCCGGATCGTGCGGGTCAGCAGCAATCCGGGCGACCTGGTTCTCGATCCGTTCGCCGGCAGCGGCACAACGCTGGCGGTGGCCAAGAAGCTCGGGCGAGACTATCTGGGCACGGAGTTGTCCGAAGACTACGTGCGGGAGATCCGAAAGCGCCTCGCACGAACCGAGCCGATGGCCCCGATCCGCGGGGAAGCCCGCGACGACTGGCCCGAGGATCACGTCAACGTGCTCAACGGAACGTACATGGAAGCGGGCGTGACGACGGAGTGGCTGCACAAGAACCCGAAGATGCTCGAGGCGTTCGTGCAGCATTTCAACCACCGTCTGGCCCACAGCGGCGTACCGACCGGCAACGGGGAAAGCTATCGCCCGGCCGAGGTCTGGGCGAAGCTCGAGCAGTTGCGCAAGGGATTGAAGCTCGGCAAGATCCGCGTACACGCGACCGAGCCGAACAAGGGGCCCATCCGCAGCCTGACGTAATCCTCCCGCTGACGAAACCGCCCTTCTCGCAGCGCAGAATGGGGCTGGCCACTTCAGTGGCCAGCGGGGGACATACCCGTTCCACATCAGAGTCTTCGGGACCTCCGGTCCCGCGGGGGCCACTGAAGTGGCCAGCCCCACAGTGTGCTGAACAGCAGGGATCTCGTACGCCCCGCCGTCAGCGCACGTGCTGCTCGCAATCGCCATGAGACCCCTTGGCGGAGGTGATCTCCGCGTCCGTCACCCGCGGCGCCGGCGGCGGATCAGGGCGACGAAATGGGCTCCGGTGGGCAGGAAGCCGTAGATCAGCGCCAGCGCGAGGATAACGGCCGCCGGGACGTTGCGGCTCCAGAAGAGCCTTCCGCTGAGCAGGAGCAGGATCGCCACGGGCAGGCCGAAGATCACGCGCCGGTGCCCCGCCAACGCCCGCCCGAGATGGCGCCAGTGGGTGTCGAACGAGACCATCTGGATGCACGCGATGCCCACCATCAGCCCGATCAGGACGGGCTGACCGGCGAACAGAATGATCGAGCACAGGGCCACCAGCCCGCCCACGGTCGAGGGCACGCCGGAGAAGTAGTCCGGGTCGGCGGTGGCTTTTGACAGCGTGAAGAAGACCAGCCGCCCCAGCGTAAAGACGGTAAACACGGCGCCGACCAGGGCGCCCTCGAGGCCGCCGATCGCGAAGTACAGCGCCACGCCGGGGGCGATTCCGTAGTTGATCCCGTCGGCGATATCGTCGGAGTAGACCCCCCACCGCGTGGAGCCGAACCGCCGAGCAGCCGCCCCGTCGAAGCCGTCGAACGCGGCCCCGAGCAGCAGGAACAGCAGGCTGACGTCGAACCGCCCCTTGGCGGCGAAGACCATCGAGAACGCGCCGCACAGGGCGTTGCCCGCCGACAGGGCGTCAGCAAGGAACCGTTTCTGCAGGACGCGAAGGTTGTACAGGGCCACCAGCGACGAGAACGTCACGTTGACGATCAGCAGGTAGACCACGACCTCGCGGGTGACCAGGCGGACGGCCCAGCCCTGCGAGACGGCCAGCAGGGCCAGCAGGGTCGTGTAGTTCATACACGTGCGGACGCGGTTTTCGGTATGGCCGAGCCCCGCGACGTACAGGACGATCAGCAGCAGGTCCAGCCCCAGCTTGGCCGCCAGCAGGCCGGCAGGCAGGAGGTCCAGGCAGAAGTACGAGATCGCCAGCAGGATCGGGTAGTCCGTGATGCGATCGAACAGCCTGCCGAATGCGGTAACCTTGTTGCGATGGCGAGCGACGGTCCCGTCGAGATAGTCCAGCAGGCTGAACGCCAGGAACAGCGTAACGATCAGCCAGGGATGGCTGGGCAAGGTATCCGCCTGCCGCAGGGCCAGCACGAGCGGCACGACGATCAGCAGCTTGCCCGCCGACAGGACGTTCGGGTGGACCGGCACAGCCGCCGCGATCCGGTCCTCAACGGCCCAGGCCCACGCGGGCTTGGGCACGAACCGCCGCCGCTGCTCTCGCGTCGGTCGATCAGATTGGTCAGGTTCGTTGGTCATGTGCGCGGTTCGGGCCCGGCCGGAGTGTAACTGTCCCGATGCGCATCGTCCATCAGTCGGGTGTGCTCTCGACCCCGTCCCGGACGGTGACGGTCCGGCCTCCCCCGTATGCAGAGTACGTCACGTGCAGACCGTCCGGACTGAAGGCCACGCCCCTGACCGCATCGTACTCCTTGCCCTCGACGCCGTCGA
>CAZVEV010000073.1:4537-21898 GCA_964625865.1 uncultured Planctomycetaceae bacterium
TCCTTGCCCTCGACGCCGTCGATAACCACCAGCCACTTCTTTCCCTTTTCGGCCTTGTAGAAGGTTCGCTTGCTATCGGCGCTGAACGTGAACTCCCTGACGCCGTTGTACGACTTGCCCTCCATCCCATCGAGAACATATCGCTGTGTAAGGCTCCCGAGAACATCCAGCGGTGTAGGGGGCTCGCCCTCATCAACCCGATAGACAAATCGTGCACTGTCGGGGCTGAACGCCATCGTCACATGGTTGATGCTTGCGCACTCCTTGCCCTTCTCGCCGTCCAGGACGATGTACTCCACCCCGCCCGGCGCGGTGATGATCATTCTGGGCTTCTCGGCGTTGGGGACAAACTGCACCTCGCCACGGTGCATGATTTCGGCAATCCGCATGCCGTCGGGCGAGATGAGAATGTGCGTTCTGTAGAGCCCGTCGGCCACCTTCCCGCGAGGGTAGTCCTCCTTATTGACCGGCCCGGACGGCCGATCGCATCCGGCAAGAAGGCTCCCTGTGAGCATGGCCGCGAGGACCCATCGAGTGACGCCGGCGTTGTGGTGCATGGTCAGACTCCCTGTCCGCTGTTCTTCCGGACGCTTCCCGTATCGCAGATGGCCCCGAGACGATCGCGGGGCATTGACATTCAGTGTATCCGATGCGGCGCGACGGGCAAACGGAATCTGCCGAGCGTGATGGGCCGACATGTGAACCCCTGTGCGGCGAGGCCTTACGCCTGGCGGCGCTTGCGGCAACCGGCCAGACCCGCAGGCCGCCCCCTGGCCGCGTGCCGCGCACGAAAACACCCCTCGCCCCGCCTGGGCGTCAGATCGTCGCTTAGGCCGCCTCCTGACGCCTGCCAGGGGGTCCGGCTGGGCGATCCCGGCGGCGTGCTGGACATGGGGGCGCCGGCGGGGCTAGAATCGCCGGCGGCCGGTCCGGGGGGGACGGGCGGATCCGGCGCGAACCGCAGCGGGGGGCGAGGTGAGTTGATGGACAGCTTGGACGATCCGTTCGGGTACCTGCCGACGCATACCGTCGCCGAGGGCGACCGGGTGGGGCAATTGGCCGCCGCGATGGAGGCCCACGGGCATTTCGGCCCGGCGGTTCGGATGTTCGAGTGGTCGCTGGACTTCATCGCAGGCCGCGCCGACAACCCGCTGTACGCCGAGGCGATCGAGCATCGCGAGCAGTGCCGCCGCAAGGCCACCGACTGCGGCGAGGACGTGAACGTCGCCTTCCAGATGACCAACGACGGTGTTCTGGACGACGTGCGCCAGTTCGCGCGATCGTACTACGTGCGGCAGGCCGAGGCGATAGCCGAGCGTCTGACGCGACTGATCGACCGCGGCGCGTGGGCGCGGGCCGTCGAGGCGGCCCGTGCGGCCGAGGGGGCCGTCCGGTTCGCCACCGGTCCGGCACGGGCCAAGGCGACGTACTACTGCGGGCTGGCCCTGGGCATGGCGTTGGTGGAACTGGGTCAATACAGCGAGGCCGTCGAGCCGCTGGCCGGAGCCTACGAGACGGCTGATGAGCAGGCAGCCGGACCGCTCGACGCGGCGCGGTGCGCGTGCTACTACGGCGTGGCGCTGCTCCAGACGGACGCCGAGACGGCCCACGCGGTGCTGGCCGACGGCGCCCGGCGGCTGGCGGGCCTTCCGGACGACAATGTGCGGATCGCCGGCCAGTGCCTCTGCCTCCTCGCCGAGTGCCACAGCCAGCAACTGTCCGGACCCCGCGATGAGGCCGTGGCTGCGGCGCAGGCGATCGGGACCCTTGCCCGCCCCGCCGGGGACGCTGAGGGCAATCGCTTCGATGAGACCGCTGCGCGGGCCCGCCAGTGCATCCAGGCCGACGCCCTGCTGACCCGGGCCGTCTCATGCCGACGGCAGCGACAGATCGAGCAGGCCGCCTCCGCCATCGCCCAGGCCGCCCAGGCCGCCCACGCCGCGGGGGCTTACGCCCTCGGCGACCTTATCGAGGCCGAACGGGCGGAGCTGTCGCTCTGCGATCCGCGGCAGGTGGCCCAGCACGCCCAGACGGTTCGTGAGATGCTCCGTACGGATCGGCTGGCCGAGGCGGGCGATCTGTACGTCCAGTTGCACGACAGGCAGGGCGACAACCCGGAGGTGGGGGCTATCGGGGAGTTGATCGTCCAGGCCAAGCGAACCGAGGCGGACCGTCAGACCGCCCGAGCGGCAGAACTGGCCGCCGCGGGTGAGACCGACCAGGCCGAGGCCGCCCTCGCCGCCGCGGACGAGCTGGCCCGCAGTGTGGACTACACCCCCGCCGGCTTCGACGAAACTCAGGGGCAACTCAACCGGACCAAGGCCCTGTCGATGGGGGCCGAGGCCAAGCGGCTGAGCGAGACCGGCGACTATGCGGCGGCGATGGAGATGGCCAGGCAGGCCGGACGCCTCCCGAACCTCGACGACGAGACGACCGCCCGAATCGCCGAGATGTTCAACAAGCTCTCGGCCGGCCGCGACCGGGCCGCCATGCAGTGTCGACAGCGCCTCAAGACGCTCATCCAGGACCGCCAGTGGTCGCAGGCCCGCGGCGTGCTGGCCGAGGCCGAAAGCAAGGGCACCGACGGCCAGGCCCAGGCCGAGCGAAAGAAGATCGAGGGCTACTTCCGCGGGTCGGACCTGCTCGACCGGGCCGAGGAGATGCTCGACACGTCGAACACTGCCGACGCGCTGGCCGCGATTGACGAGCTGTTCGAGGCCACCAGCGTGGCGGCCCTGATCGAGCGGGCCAAGGACATCCGGGGACGCGCGGCGGCCCTCGACCAGACCATCGCGGCCCACTACGTCGACCAGGACAGATCGACGGGATACCTGGTGATTTCCGCCATTGCGGGCGTGCCGCTGGGCGGGGCGCTGGGGTGGCTTGACGGGGGCTTCTTCCAGGCGATCTGGGTCGCCGCGATGGCCGTCGCCGCCATCTGGGGCGGGAGCATCTGCGTCACGGGGCGCACGATACCGGCCCACGACGGGCGCGTTCACGGGCTGTCGATGCTCTGCCTTGGCCTGCTGGGGGCTCTGGGTTCGTTCGCCCTGCCATGGTGGGCATGGGTTCCGGTGGCCGTGGCGGCCTATGCGATCAGCGCGCACGTGGTCAATTCGATGTGTCCGGCCCGCAAGCCCGCCCGGGTCGCCAGGAGCAGCCCAGCCGACGACGAGGCCACGCCATGACCAAGACGGGAAACGTCACCGACGCGCCCGCTGCCGCCGACTCGCTGGAGGCCCTTCGCACGGGCCTGGCCGGGCTCTACACGCGGCGGCGCCTGTGGGCGGTGATGGGCGTCCAGGCGCTGGTCATGCTGACGCTGGTGTGCACCTCGTGGTACGCCGTGCCGGACAGTGCCCTCTACATGGGCCTCGGTCGATCGCTCGCCGAGGGGGCCGGCTATGTCTTCAATCACGAGCCGAACGTGATGGTCCCGCCGCTGTGGCCGGTGTGTCTTGCGGGGGTGACGGCGCTGGCGCCGGGGTCGTACCTGGCGCTCAACATCGTGCAGATCGTGCTGGCCCTGGCGTGTACGCCGATGGCGTTCGGGCTGCTTCGACGGACGGTCGGAGCGGACCTCGCCCTGCTCGGGGCGGGCCTGTTCGCTCTGAGCTTCGCGCTGTGGAGCGCCACGGCCAAGCCCATCAGCGACGTGCTGTTCACGCTGCTGGCCCTGGCGGCGATGTGGGCGGCGACGTGGGCTGCCGCCGGCGGACCACGACGCTGGCGTGGCGTGGCGGTGGCGGGAGCCGCCATCGCGGTAGCCACACTGACTCGCGTCAACGGATTGGTAATCGCCCCCGCGGCGGCGGCGGGAATATGGCTTGGCTGGCGCGATCGCGGCCGCGTGTACCGCCTGGCGGCGGGCGCAGCGGTGATGGTCCTGGCGGCCGGGCCGCTGGCGGCATGGAAGGTGTATATCCAGGCCCAGGCGGGCACGGGGGGCGACCAGAACATAACGTACGCCAACGCCGCCCTCCAAAGAGCCGGCGGAACGATACTTGGCCTGGTGCGTGTGGTGGCGAACAATCTTGCGATCGAGATCCCCATGGAGATCTCAAACCTCAGCGTGGGCGTAAGCGACGTTCCTCCGGGGGTCAATCTGCTGATTCCGGCGATGGTGTTGATCGGCGCGGCGGTGTGCGTCCGGCGGCGACTGGCGGTGGGACCTGCCTCCCTGATAACGATGATCGCCCTGCTGTGCGTCGTGCCGGGCGTGCGGATGCGCTATTTGCTGTTTCTCATGCCCGCCCTCATCGTCTACCTGGCGATCGGCGTGACGGCGGTGGTTCGGCGACTGCGCGGCGACTCCGTCCAGCGCGGCGCACTGGTCAAGGGCGTCGCGATAGCGACGATGCTCCTGGCGGTCGTCCATGTCGCCCACGCCACAGCAAAGAGTATCCGCCACCGCCGCGAGCAGACGCCCGGACAGGGGCGCATCGCCAGGAAGCAAGGCTGGTTCGCCGCGTGTAGATACATCCTGGACCACGACCCGGGCCTCGCCGCGGGCGGTCGCCCCGAGGCGGTGATCCTCGCCGGCGAGCACAGCGTGGTGCATTACCTCACGCGAGCCAAGACGCTGGGGACGACGATGTGGCAGGACGCGACGGTCGAGAACTATCGCCGGCGCATCGAGCGATACCGTCCGACGTATCTGGTTTCTGACAAGGGGGATGAGAATCTCAAGACCGTCCTGGAGGCACTGACCGCCGCGGGCGGACGAGCCGTCAAGGTCGACGACGCCGGACTGGGCACGCGCGTCACGCTGTGGCGGATTCACTACCAGAGCCCGACCACGACGTCGAAGCCGGTAGCGAAAGCATCTCCAGCAGGAAACGCATCATGAGCTGGTGATAGCGTCCGAAGCTGTGACGGTAGCCCAGCGCGACCGGGCGGCAGAACGGGTTGTCGAACCGCACGGTCGTCTCGCCCTGCCGATCATACGCCATGTTGAACCCGCTCTTGGGTCTGGAGTTCAACTCCTCGGGATAGATCTCCGAGATGGCGCGGCGGAGGATGACCTTGCCCGTGCCGTCGCGGCGCTTCATGCGTTCGGGCAGGCGCCAGCAGAACTCGACGAGGTCGACGTCGAGCAGTGGCACGCGGACCTCCAGGCCGTGGGCCATGCTCATCCGGTCGACCTTCACGAGCATGTCGTTGGGCAGGTAGAACGTCTGGTCGGCGTAGAGCAGGCTGTCCAGATCGCCGCAGCCGGCCGCCCGTGCGCGGGCGATGGGGGCGGCATACAGGCCCAGCGGGTCGAAACCCTCGGTCTGACGGAAGAACTCGGGCGTGTAGACTCTCTTCTTGACCTCGCGCCGCAGGATGATGCGCCAGGCCGCGTGGTCTCGCATGGGGCCCTGCTCGGCGCCGGTGACGAAGCGCGCGGCCTTGTCGCGAAGGGAGTACTTCCCGCCGAGGTCCGGCATGTGGCGGGCCAGGGGCCCCAGCAGGCCGCGGCGCAGCGGGCCGGGCACGCGGCGATACTTCGCCGCCGCGGCCGCCGCGCCGTACGTCGCGTATCCGCCGAGCATCTCGTCCGCCCCGTCGCCGGACAGCGCCACCGTCACGTGCTCGCGGGCGGCACGACAGAGTTGGTAGACCGGCAGGGCCGACGAATCCGCAAAGGGCATCCGGCAATGCGGTGCGACGCGGGCGCACAGGGCCTGGTAGTCCAGGGGCATGATCTGGGCGTCGAGGTCCACCTCGAGAGCCGCGGCGGCCTGACGGGTCCAGGGCAGCTCGTCGAAGCGGCTGTCGGCGAACCCCACCGAGAACGCCCGCGTCTGGCCACGATTGACGTTCTGCATCGCGCGGATGATCGCAAACGAGTCCGTGCCGCTGGACAGGAAGCCTCCCAGGGGCACGTCACTGACCATCTGCCTCTCGACGGCTGCCGCGAGCAAGCGGTCGAACTCCTCGGTCAACTCCGCGTCGTCGCCGGTCAGCTTCGGTGCATCGAGCACCAAATCCCAGTACGTGCGGAACGTCTTCTTGCCATCCTCGACGAGCAGGTACTGTCCCGGCAGGAGCGAGCGGATGGCGCGGTAGCCGGTCATCGGGGCCGGGGTGTAGCTGAAGGTGAAGTACGCGTCGATGCCTTCCGGGTCGGGCGACAGGTCCAGGCCGGGCCACTCGAGAAACGGCGCGATCTCCGAACCGAAGATGATGCGCCCGCCGAGGTCGGCATAGAGCAGGGGCTTGACGCCCAGCGGATCGCGCACCAGCAGCAGCCGGCGCCGCGGGCGGTCGTAGAGGCCGAACGCGAAGATCCCGCTTAGCCGCCCGACGCAATCGACGCCCCATTCGAGGTAGCTGTGCAGCAGGACCTCGGTGTCGGACGTGGTGACGAACGCGTGGCCGAGCCCCTCCAACTCGCGTCGCAGGTCCGGGAAGTTGTAGATTTCCCCGTTGTACGTCAGCCAGACCTCGCCGTCCGGCGAGACCATCGGCTGGGCCGCCCGGTCGAGCACGTCGATAATGCTCAGCCGCCGATGCCCAAACCCCACGCCCGGCTCCTGGAGTCGCCCGCGCCCGTCCGGGCCGCGATGGGCCAGCGTGTCGATCATGCGATCGAAGAGGTCCCGATCAAGCTCGAAGGCGCCCTGGTCGTAGTCGAAGTATCCCGCAATGCCGCACATGCGTGGGCCCTACTCCTGCTCGAAACGTTCCTGGCGCAGCGCCGTGATCTGGTCGCACACCAGGCCGATCAGGAACGTCAGCACGCCGGAGACGACGATCATCGCCGCTAGCGTGGGAAAACCCCTGCCGCCGACGATCGCCACGATGACACCGTAGATCAGGCCCGGAATGAGCTGGATCGCACCGAGCAGCGAGAAGAACGAAAACGCGTGGAACAGCACGAGGATCCGCACGATGAGCTTCAGCGCCGCCAGCCCGTCGCGAACGTGCTTCACCGTCGACGTGCCGATCCGCGCCTTGGTCACGATGTCGACGTACCCCAGCAGGTAGCCCCGCTTGATCATCAGCAGCGTACTGGTCGTCGACGCGGAAAAGCCGTCCGGCAGGAGGTGGAGGTACCGCGCGATGATCTCGCGTCTGAAGCATCGCAGGCCGGAGTTCAGGTCCGGCAGGGGTTCGCGGGCGACGATGCGCGCGACGGATTTCAGCAGCGTCTTGCCCGCCACGCGTTCCAGGCGAACGTCCGATCCGCTGGTCCGCGCGCCGATCACCGCGTCCTTCTCGCCGGCCAGCACGGGCGCGACGACGGAAGCAAGGTCTTCCATTCGGTGCTGACCGTCGCTGTCGATCCAGACCACGACGTCCCGCGTGGCGTTCCGCATCGCCGTCTTGAGCGACGCACCGTACCCGCGATTCCGCCGGTGCGTCAGGACGCGCACGCCCTCCACGCCGGCCGCAATCGTCCCGGTTTCGTCCGTCGAGCAGTCGTCCACCACGAGGACCTCCGCCGCCGGGAAGTGCTCGCGCAGGTCCCGCAGCGTCTGCTCGATAGCCCCGGCCTCGTTGTAGGCCGGCACGCAAATGCTCAACTCGCCATAGTCCACAAGCCCGTTACCTTCTCACCCGCCCCGCGCATACGATAGCCCCGCCGACCCGGAAACGCGAGAGCAAAAGCCTGCTGGCGTGGTTGCTTCGCAAGCCACGGCACCGCCCCCCCTGGTTCCCGCTATTGCCAACCGACGTAGAATGTGGCGTTGTAGATGCGGGGATTTGCGCCGCGGGTCGGTTTGGGCAGGCCCGCAGGAGCCGGAGCGGCGTTGCGGTAGACCCACAGGGCCAATGCGTTGTAGACGAAGACCTCTTCCCGCGCGTCGCCCAGGGCGTCGAAATGCTGGGCGAAGTACTGCCCGTAGCTTGCGCCGGCCTTTGCGGGGGGGAACGGGAACTCGGCCGCGAGTTTGCCGCCGCCGTCCAGCAGCACCGGCGGGCCTCGCCAGCGCCGGTACAGCAGGACGTGGCTTCGGCCTTTGGCTCCCGTCCAGCCGTCAATCGTGCTGGCGATCGTGATCCCGCCCTGAGGGGGCGTGTGCCATAGTTCCCTGCCGGCCTTGTCGTAGCAGTACACGATGCCCCCCTGCGGATCGCGTGAACTGATTCGGTCGACGAAAACAGCCTGCTTTCCGGGCCTGCCCGGCACGAACGCGCCGATCACCGCGTGCTGGGAGTGTCGATGCGGCTTGCGCCAAAGGACCTTGCCGTCGCTACTGAGCAGCACACTGTCGCTGCTGCACGCAATGGCGATCTCCACCTTGCCGTCGCCGTCCATGTCATCGGCGTCCACGGCGTCGTTGTGATCGTGGCGATCGCGGCTCTTGCGGAATTCCCATCGGACGGTTCCGTCAGGGCCGAACAGCGTGTAGCCGCACAGCAGTTCGTCTCGCCCGTCGCCGTCGACGTCCACGTTCATCGGAAAATGGCCCGTGTTGACCTTCCTGCTCCATTGGAGTTTCAGGTCCTTGTCGTATGCCCAAATGGTCTTGTAGCGGTCCTTGACCAGCAGGTCGTTCGGCCGCGAGGCGCCGGCGAAGTTCGCGATGAGGATGCTGTCATTGCTCGGCACGGCGAGTTCTCGTTCGACGGTCCCCGTGCGCCCGTCCAGAAGGCGAAGGGTCTTGCCCTCGATCACGAGGACCTCATTGGCCTTGTCGTTATCCCAATCGTAGATCTGCACGGCCACGTCCGAACTGAGACTGCGATTCTTCGCGTCAGCCTTGCCGCGCTGCCACAGGCGTTTGCCATTGAGGTCTATCGCGGTAATGCAGGTAATCGACTGGCCGGCGCTCTGGACGAAAAGAGCATCGGCCTGGCCGTCTCCATCGAGATCGCCAAATCGGGCAACCATCCCGCCGAAGTTCTTCAGGTCGATCTTCCGGATGCATTCGGGCTTGCCCGCCGGCTTGCCAACAGCCAGGCCTGCGACTTGGGCATCAACAGTCGCCATCACGCCAAACAGGACCCAACTCAGCGCGCACAGGTGTTTCATCGATCGTCGTCCTTCACTCACAGCGCCAGGAAGACCGCGCCGGCGCAGACCAGGGCCGTGCCGATGAGTTTCTGCCACGTTACCGGTTCGTTGAACAGGCCCCAGGCGGCGAGCATCATCAGGACGTAGCTGAAGCTGACCATCGGGTAGGCCAGCGAGATCTCCCAGTGGTGGATCACGTAGATCCAGGTCAGCCCGCCGGCGAGCATGAGCAGGCCGAACAGCCAGACGTTAAGGCTGCAGACCGCCTCCCAGGCGATGGGCCCGACGTGGCGAAGGCCGAGCGGCGAGGGCAAGGGGTGCCCCTGCGTGTGAAGCTTCAGGAAGATCTGCGAGCCGACGAGAAAGGCGCAAACGAGGACCATCAGGGCGATGAGCATGATCTTGCTCCTGGGTGCGGAGGTAAGCTCTTCTTGTTCCGGCTCGGAAAGGGTCATGGCATATTCGATACGGTTCTTTGTCCCGGCTGGGGAAGGGTCATGGCGTATCGGACTCGGCCTGCGCGGGCGGCTTGCATCCCAGGGCCCAGTTGCTGATGCCGATCGGGCACCAGTAGGGCATGCGGCGGAGGATGGGCATCAGCCAGCCAGGCGTCTTGTTGGGGAAGATCCATCCGCCGCTTCGCGTGCGGAGGACGTCGAGGCCGGCTTCCCGCATCCGGTCGCGGAGGTACTTTCGCGAGTAGCGGAGCACCCAGCGGTGCTCGCGGTCGACCAGCGCAAAACCGAACTGGAAGATATTACTGCGGTTCGGCTCGGCGACCATGACGTACTTGCGGCTGACGCGGGCCATCTCGGCCAGCACGGTGCTCGGATTCGAGATGTGGTGGAGGATCTCCCAGCCGTAGACCAGGTCGAAACTGTTGTCGTCGAAGGGCAGTTCGCGGGCGTCGGCGACCACGGTCTTGCCCTGGTCGTACAGCGGATGGCGTTTAAGCATGACCTCGCTTCGGTCGCACGCGATCACGTCGGGGATCTTCTCGTTCATGTAGTACGTCGAGAACCCGTCGCCGCAGCCGACGTCCAGGGCGTTGGACACCGAGTCCATGTCCAGCCAGTCGAGGGTCTTGGCGATGCGCTGCCGGGCGAAGAACTCAACCACCGGATGGTCATACGTGCGGAAGCCGTGCTCGGCTTCCCAGTAGACGCGCTGTTTTTCGTCGTCAGTCACGGGGCTGAGTTCTCCTGCTCGGGCTCGAAGACGTAGAGGCTGTTCAGGCGGTAGACAAACCGCTTGTGCAGGACGAGCTTCAGCCCGGCTCGGCGGCACAGTTCGACGATGTCGCGCTTACTCAGCCCGCCGACCTCGCCCTCTTCCATGCCCCCTCGCTTCCTGTCCTCGCCGTACCACCAGATCACGTGCCCGATCCCGCCCAGCAGCGGGCCGATCATCGTAATGACCACCCGCCCGCCGGGGCGCAGCAGGCGGCGGGCCTCGACCAGGGCGTCGGCGCGGTTGGGAATGTGGTTCAGGCAGGCGACGAACGTGATCGTGTCGAACGACGCGTCATCGAACGGCAGGTCGGCGGAGTCGGTGATCACCCTCGTGCCCCCGCCCCAGTCGAAGACGTCCACGCCCACGCTGTCGTCGCCCCCGCAGGTCCGCACCAGGCGGTTGGGGCCCGAGCCCACGTCGAGCAGCCGCCCGCGGACGTGGGGGGCCACAGCGTTGATTCGCTCGGTCTCCAACGTGGTCCACCCGACCTTGCCGAGCCATTCCTGGGGAAACAGCACGAGGCGGAAGGGCATGCCCACCAAGTCCCAGACGTGCTGAATGATGGACTTACGCGCCATGCGATTCTGTATCCTGATCGGGCTCGGCCGGCGGGTCGGCGGGACTTTTATCCGAGCTTTCATCGGAGCCCTGCTCGTGAGGCGGGGCGTCCGCGTGCTTCTTGTGCCAGTGCACCCGATAGCGCACGACGGCCCACCGCGTGACGAAGTAGGTGGGTACGGCCAGGATCAGGGCCACCACGATGCTGCCGATCCACAGCGGCCAGAAGAAGTCGATCGTCGCGCCCCACCAGGCGGTGATCTTGTCGGCCCAGCCGCCACCGGTGAAGATGGCTTTCGAGACCGATTCGGTGAACTCCGTCACGGAATAGCCGTCCGGCAGGATCCACGTGCCAACCAGGTAGTTCAGCCCATACAGCGGGACGGCCGTCACGGGGTTCGATATCCACACGAAGGGCACGCCGACGAACTTGTTGGCCCGCATCAGGGACGCCAGCAGGACCGTCAGGATCATCTGCAGCCCCATCGTGGGCGTCCAGGTCACAAAGATCCCGATCGCCAGCCCCAGCGCAATGCGGTGCGGCGTGTCGTCCACGTGAAGGACGCGGTAGATGAAGAACCGCTTGATCTTCCTGCCAATGTACCTGTGCGGCATCAGCCGTTCTTTCGTTTCGAGAAAAAGGGGTCAGGTACCTTTTCTCCTTCCGGGATACCATCCTATCGACTGCACTCTTCGTGGAGAAAAGGGACCTGACCCCTTTTTCTCCAGCATCTGTTCGGCGGCGGCGATTACCGCGGCCGGCTCGATCGATTCCATGCACGTTATATGCGAACAGAGCCTCTGGAGGCAACCCTGACATGCGACTGCAGACACCACCGCCCGCCCGCGAAGGTACGGACCGGTCCGCGCCACGCGGGTCGGACCGATCAGCGTCACCACGTCAACGCCGAGAGCCGGGGCGATGAACTTGGCGGCCGAGTCGCAGCAGATCACGCCCGACGAGGAGGCGATCAGCCCCACCATCTGCGCTACGGTCGTCTGACCGGACACGTCGATCACGCGGTCGCCCAGGCCGTCGGCTACGGCGGCGCATAGCTCGCGGTCTCCGGGGGCGCCGATCAGCACGACCGGCACGGAGTGGACCAGGTGCCCCACCACCGTTCGCCAGTGTCGCACGGGGTAGAGCTTCGTGGACCAGCGCGTGGGCGGCACGCAGACGACGAAACCGTTGTCCAGACCGTGGTCGGCCGCGAACGCCCGCGCCCACTCCCCGGCGGCCGGAGCCACCTGCAGCGTCATGTCCTCGCTCCGCGCGTCGATGCCCAGTTCGCGTGCCAGCGCGATGTTGCGATCGACGGTATGCATCTCGCTGTCCGCGCCGTAGCGGTGCGTATAGAACCAGGCAGCGCCCTCGCGGGCGTCGCCGAAACCCGCGCGCACCGGTGCCCGGGTCGCCCGCGCCAGCAGCGCGCTGCGAAGCAGGCCCTGCAGATCGATCACCCAGTCGTAACGGCCACGCTTCAGTTGCTTGACCAGCCTCGCCAGGGCCCCCGCCGACGAGACGCTCCGCCACGCCCTGCCCAGGCGGCGACGCTCGAACAACACGCACTGGTCCAGGTCGCTGTCGTGCGAGATCAGGTCCGCACACGTCGTGCTGATCAGCCACGCGACGTGCACCTCCGGCCCGAACGTTCGCCGCAAGCCGCGAAGGACCGGCATGGCGGTTACCACGTCGCCCAAGGCGCTGGGCTTGACGATCAGCACGCGGGAAGGGGGCTCGGGCGATTGGCGAGTCATGCCTCACCGCCTTTCCGCTCGGCCTGGCTGCTGTCCCGCTCCGGCGGGAACCAGACGGCTTCACCGGCGCCGAATTCCGCTATCACGTGCCAGAGGATCTTCCAGTTGACCCACGGCCCGCCGGGCGGGGCCATGTAGCCCCGCAGCACGCGGAGGCGACAGGCCGCCGACGCCCGCGGGGACGCCGTCCGCAAGGCCCGCATCAGCCGTCCCAGATCGCGAAGGCGACGACGAACGGTCAGCACCGGCGGGCGCGAGACGCCGTCAAGATCGATGAACAGCGCCTCGGGCAGGCGCCCGGGCTCGCAGTGCATCAGGAGATTGACCGTCTTGAGGTCGCGATGCCTGAACCCCGCTTCGTGCAGGCGACGCACCAGTCGCCCCAGCGACCAGAGCACGCGGTGGGCCTGGCAGGCGCGGCGTCGAAACGCCCGGTCCGACTCGCCGGAGGCCGCGGCCGCCGCCTGCTCGACCGCCGCCGCGTCGGCGCTCAGTTCGACAAGGGACAGCGACTCGCCACTGCCGCGCGGCGCCAGTGCGTCGGTCAGGTATCGCCACGCCATCGGGCCGTCGACCGCTTCGGTGATCAGCAGGCTGTCGGTCACGACCGGGCCGCGGCGCCGTTCCAGGACGGCCAGCGGCACGGCGGTGGCGAATCGGCGGTTCAGCATCATGTGGCCGAGCCCGAAGGCCCGTCGCGGTCGGGAGCGGCGCAGCAGGTCCAGCAGTTTCTTCACTCCGCGTCGGCGCGGGCGTTTGATGAAGACCGACACGGTCCGGTCGGCCAGGGCCAATTCGCGGCGGACCACCAGCCCGCTGGGCGTGTCCTTGACGACCGTCACATCCGGGCCGGTCAGCAGGCCCTCGACGTCGCCTAAGGCGTCGGCCCACTGCTCGGGCGTGACGACCAGATCGGCCGCCCGAGACCACCGATAGGGCTGCTTCGAGGCGAGCATGACGTGTCCGCGCCACCGGCCCGGCAGCGCCACCGGCGAGGAGTATGTGTTACGGCGGAAGATGCGCCGGTCGAGATGGGCCTGCTGACGCCTCGTGTGTCGCCTTGCGGCCTGCGTGATCTGCAGTTCCCAGCCGCGAACCGACCCGCCGGCGCCGCTGAAGTGCAGGTACTGCTTGAGGAACCGCAGGCGCTGGGTTCGCGTGGTCATCGGCGTGCGGTCATGGCACAGTTGGGCCAGGTTCATCACGCGTAACCGCCTGCTGACGTACCGCTTGTGCGATGCACGATGCAGGTCCATCAGCACGGGGCGCCCGCCCGGGCCTATCATGACGTTGCCGCAGTGCAGGTCGCGATGGACCACCCCGGCGGCGTGTGTGGCGGCAAGCAGTTTCGCCAGCGCCCTGGACATCCGCGCGGCGGCCCTCGCCCCGTCGGCCCCGCGAGCGGCCTGGGCCACGTGCCACTCCTCCAGCGCCGGTCCGGGGGCTACCGCTTCGGTCAGCACCCACTCGGCCGACGCGTTGCAGACGGCGGCCAGCACGGGCGAAGCCGCCACCCCCGCGGCGGCCAGACGACGCGACAACTCAAGTTCCCGCAGCGCGCCGCTCGCGCCGAGGCGCCGCAGCAGCCTGCCCGTAAACGATCGGTCATGAAAGTGCTTAAGGTACATCTGGCGCCCGTCGATCCGCCCCCGATAGACCGTCCGCGAGGGGTTGTGCTTGACCTGCTCCCACCGGTCGGACGGCGGATCGCACAACTCGCCGAGGTGATCGCGCAGGAGGACCTCGGCCGCCGCGTCGGCGAACCGTACGCCCCGGACCTGATCCGGCGACGGATTGTCGTTTGATGGGGAACCTGTCATAGCCATTCGTCCGGCGGCGAAGCCGGGTGCGGGCGGCATTATACCCTGGGCCGGGCTCCGCGGGCCAAGAAAGAATTGCCCGCCCCCCGGCCCGGGCTTATGATGCGTCCAGTGCGGGCCAGATTCGCGGCTTATCGAAAGGACGCTTGACCGACCAGTGGCTAAGTCCCCACAGAGCGACCGGGCTGTCAGGGATGAAACGCTGCTCCAGCGTCATCTCGACGGCGACGACCAGGCGTTCGAGGCCCTGGTGACGCGATATCGGCGCGAGCTGTTCAACTTCCTGGCGCGGTTCACGGGCGATCCGGCGCTGGCCGATGACGTGTTTCAGGACGCGTTCCTGCAAATCCATATCTCGGCGCCGAAGTTCGACATGTCCCGGCGCCTCAAGCCGTGGCTGTTCACGATAGCGGCCAACAAGGCCCGCGACGCCCTGCGCAGCCGCTCGCGTCGCCAAGCGGCCCCGCTGGACGCCGCGGTCGGGGGCGATGAGGACCACGGATCGTATGCCGACTTGATGCCCGCCAACGTCCCCCAGCCGGACGAATCAACATTGAACCTCGAGGCCCGCCGCGTCGTATTAGAGGTCGTCAGCGAGATGCCCCTGCCGCTGAAGACGGTGCTCTTGCTGTGCTATTTTCATGAGTTTCCGTACAAGGACATCGCCGAAATGCTCGGCGTGCCCCTTGGGACGGTTAAGTCGCGTCTACACGCGGCCTTGAAAGACTTTGGGAGGCGTTGGCAGGTTGCTGCCAAACGATTGGGCTATGACGAACCGACACGTGAATGATGAACGGGCGCTGATCGATTACGCGCTGGGCCGCTGCGCGCCCGAGGACAAGAAGGCACTGGACCGGCGACTGGCCGCCGAGGACGCGCTGGCCGACCACTACCGCGACGTGACCGCTACGCTGGCGGTTGTGGGACTCCTGCCGGAAGTCGAACCCCCCGCCGGGCTGGTCGCCCGGACAATTCAGCGCATCCGGCAGAAGCAGCAGACCGACGCCCTGCTCGCCCGGGAGGGCCTCAGCGCCCCGGTGCGCCGCCCGACGTTCTCGCTTCGCGAACTCGGTGCGATGGCCGCCGTCGCCGCCATGCTCGCCTGCGTCCTGCTGCCCGTGGTCCGACGGGCCTCACAGATCGCCGCCGCCGGACAGTGCGCCGCTCGCGCAGGGCAGATCGGCTCGGCCATGACAGACTACGCAAACGCCAACAACGACCGCCTGCCCGCCGCCGGAAGCCACCCCCGCTGGCTCGACGCGTCCGACCAGGGCGGCACGTCGGCGGGACTGTTCAAGCTCGTCGCCTCCGGGTACGCCCCCCCCGCCGTGTTCCGCTGTCCGGCCGGGTCCGGCAAGGGCGAGGCGGACTTCGAGGTCCGCGCCGGCATGGTCGACTTCCCCTCGCCCGATGCGGTGGGTTTCTCGTACCAGCACACGTTCGGCGCCAACGAGCTTCGCCGCACCGACCCTGCCGTCGCCACCGTCGCCGAGTCGATGGCCATCCTCGCCGACCAGTCGCCGGTCTTTGACCAGAGGCAGACCCGCGGCCCGGCCCGGCCCGACGCCGACGCCAACAGCCACAACCACGGGCAGACCGGTCAAAACGTGCTCTACCTGGACATGCACGTGGCGTGGGTCAAGACCCCCGACGCCGGCGTGATGGGCGACAACATCTACCTCGCCCGGGGCGTGACGACCTACGACGGCGACGAGGCCCCCGTCGGCCCGACCGACACCTTCCTCCTGCCCGCCTACACCAGGCCGTAGGCCCGGAACGTCTGGAATACCCACGATCGGCATGAAATCGAGGTGATCGGATTCGCCCCGTCGGCGGTTCGCGCTGGTTCAGACGTTCGGGCATTTGAGCCGCGTGAACCCGGTGGACCCGCAAACGGGCCCCCTTGTATACAAGTCCGTTACCTTATCGAAGGCCCCTGAAAGGTCCCGGTGTGCACGCCAGCGTGCAAACCGATTGGACCCCGAGACACCCGCCTCAGTTTGCCGCTTCTGCTTCTGCTATCCGTCTGCCCCCTATCCCGCTGATCCGCCGGAGAAGCAGGCACTGATGGAGGCGACGGCCTCTACTTGGCGGTCTTCTTCGGATCTTTCGGCTTGGGCTTGGGCTTGGGCTTCCGCCGCCCACCGCCGGGCCAGGGCAGGACGTTGGTGCGCTCGGCGTAGGCCTGCCACAGGTCGGCGAGCGTCTTGACGCGGTCGGGCTGAGCAGCCGCCAGGTCGTTCAGTTCGGACCGGTCGGCCTCGATGTCGTACAGCTCCCACTTGCCGTTGCGGCCCTTGGCCACCAGCTTCCACTTGCCCACGCGCACCGCCCGGTTGCCCTCGTGCTCCCAGTAGATCGCCTCGCGGGCGATGGGCTTGTCCGCGAAGGCCGGCGCGAGACTCTTGCCCTCCATCGGCTGGATCGGCTGACAGTTGAACTCCTTGGGATACGTCGCGCCGGCAACGTCGACGCAGGTGGCCATGATGTCGATCAGGTGGCTGGGCTGGTGGCGGAGTGTGTTCTTGTCGGCGATGCCGGCGGGCCAGTGGACGATCAGCGGCGTGGAGATGCCCCCCTCGTGCACCCAGTGCTTGTACTCGCGGAAAGGCGTGTTGGACACATTCGCCCAGCCGCGGCCATAGCCGATGGCCGTGTCGGCCGGGCCCGGCATCGAGCCCACGCCCCTGCGCATCTTGTATCCGTCGCGCGACTGGGTGGGCGTCATCCGCGTCTGGAGCGCGTCGGGGGCCATGGGGGGCAGTTCCGGCTTGTCGGCGCGGGGCCGGCCCTTGCCATACCGACCGTAGCCTTCCGCGCAGCCGCCGTTGTCCATCAGGTAGAAGATCAGCGTGTTGTCCAGTCGGCCGGTCTTCTTGAGGGAAGCCACGATCCGCCCGATGCCCGCATCCATGTTGTCGACCATGGCGGCGTAGACTTCCATGCAGGCGGCCTCCCACTTCTTGTCGGAGACTCCGGACCAGTTGCCGGCCTGCGGGGAGAGCTTCCAGTGCTTCTCGATCACGCCGAGTTTCTTCATCT
>CAZVEV010000074.1:0-7693 GCA_964625865.1 uncultured Planctomycetaceae bacterium
GAGTTACATGCAGCCACCACCGCTGCGTAGGCGTGTATTTTCGTAGCAGGCACCGAAGACGGAGCCAGTCCCCTTTTCCTTGGGACCACGAGTCGCAGCCGGATCTATGCCAGGTCTTCCGGCCGCCAGCCTTTGCGGGCGGGAATCTTGATCAGGTCCGCCGCGAGAGGGTTACCCGAGATCTTCTGGCCCTCGTAAGTCCAGTCGATGGCCTTGCCGCTCCGGATCGCCAGCGTGCCCAGCACGATCACTTCCGTCATCGGGGCCGAGTAGCTGAAGTCCGAGCAGGCTTTCTTGCCCGTGCGGATCGCGTTGAGCCAGTCGTGATGGATGCCGCCCTTGATCCGCGGAAGCGTCTTGGGCACGCGCGAAGCGGCGTTGCTGCGATACTCCTGCCACTTGGCGTTGGGGTACAGACGCGGGCTGTTCGGACGCATGCCGTCGTGGCAGATCCCGCCCTTGGTACCGACCATGATCATCCCGCCGCCGCGCTTGATCTGCCCGTCGTACCCATCGGGCTTGGCCGGCTGGCTGGGCCCCTCGTACCACTTGAGGGAGACGGCCTTCCGCTTGCGGGTGGCCGGGAACTTGTACGTCACAACCGACCCGTTGGGCGTGTGGATCGGGTTCACGTCGCCGTGCATCTCGACCTCCACCCGTGTCGGATTGCCCAAGTCCATCGCCCAGTACGGCGTGTCGATGGTGTGACAGCCGATATCGCCCAGCCCGCCGCAGCCGAAGTCCCACCACGGGCGCCACGTCGTCGGGTGGAACCGCTTGGAGAACGGAACGGTCTTCTCGCACGGGCCCAGCCACAGGTTCCAGTCCATGCCTTCCGGCACGGGCTCGCCCTTGGGGAAGGCCGTCTGCACCTGGCCGTTGAAGCCCCACCCGCCCTTGGGACGGTCCGTCCAGGTAATCACCTCCGTGACCTCGCCAACGATGCCCGCCTGGTACCATTCCTTGACCAGCCTCGCGCCCTCGAAGGCGTGGCCCTGGTTGCCCATCTGCGTGATCAGGCCCTTCTTGGCCGCCAGCGCCTGCAGCGTGCGGATCTCCCACAGCGAGTGGGCCAGCGGCTTCTCCACGAACACGTGCTTGCCCATGCTCAGGGCCATGTACGCGATGGCAAAGTGCGTGTGGTCCGGCGTGCCGATGCCCACCGCGTCGACTTTGTCGCCCATCTTCGAAAGCATCTCGCGGAAGTCCTTGAAGGGCTTGGCCTGCTTGTACATCGCCACGCCCCTGTCGAGGTACCGCTGGTGCACGTCGGCGACCGCGACGACGTTGTTGGCCCCGCGGCCGGCGCAGGTTCGCAGGTCGCCCCAGCCCATGTTGCCGATGCCCACCCATGCGAGATTCAGCTTTTCGTTGGCGCCGAAGACCGTACTGGGAACAAACAGCGGCGCGGCGACGGCGGCGGCACCGGCCTTGAGGAACGTTCGGCGTGAGGAATGACCTGCTGCTTTCCTGGACATCGTGATCTCCTGACCGGGATTCTCCGGGTAGTCTCCAACTCGCATCCACAGCGAGTCGATTGGGTGATGCTAGCTGATCCGGAAGGTCCGGTCAAGACACGATCACCTGAGATGACGCTTCTCGGATCCCGTTCCGCTCGGGACGGTTCTCACCGCGGACGTCGCGAAACCGCACGCGGCGTACTGGCGGAAGAAATCCGTGTGATTTTTCGCTTGCTCTGGCGGAAACGGGCGGTATAGTGGGGCGTTTCGCCCGAATCGCGCGGGACCAGAGGGCGTCCTCTGCACCCTCGCGCGGCGGCCGGGACACCGGTCCGCATGGTTTCTCGCTAACTTACTTGCTTGCTGGGAGTATCGATGGCGGCTTCGAAGACGCAGGACATCCGCAATATTGCACTGTTGGGCCACGGCGGAGCGGGCAAGACCACGCTTGGCGAGGCGATGCTCCACGCGGCCGGCGTCACCGGGCGACTGGGCGCGGTTGACGACGGCACGAGCGTGCTGGACTTCAGTGACATCGAGAAGGACCGCAAGCACACCGTCGACCCCTCGCTGGCGTGGTTTGACCATGGGGGCACGTCGGTCAATCTGATCGACACGCCGGGCTATCCGGACTTCGTGGGCGGTGCGTTGGCGGCAATGACCGGGGCGGACACGGCGGTGATCGTGGTGTCGGCTTCGGCGGGTATCGAGGTCAACACGCGTCGGATGTTCGCGGCGGCCGCCCAGGCCGGCAAGGCCCGCGCCATCGTCATCAACAAGATCGACGCCGACAACGTCGACCTCGAGCGCGTCCTCGGGGCAATCGGCGAGACGTTCGGCTCGGCGTGCAAGCCGATGAACCTCCCCGCCGACGGCGCGACCGCCGTGGTCGACTGCTTCACCAACGACTCGGGCTCCTCCGACCTCGGCGACGTGGCCGACGCCCAGATGGCCCTGGTCGAAAACGTCATCGAGTCCGACGAAGAACTGATGGAAGCGTACCTCGGCGGCGAGGAGGTCCCGCAGGCCAAGCTGTCAACCGCCTTCGCACAGGCGATGGTCGACGGCGCCGTGATCCCCGTGCTCTTCACGTCGGCCAGGACGGGCGTGGGCGTGACGGACCTGATGGACGCGGTGGCCGGCTACTTCCCCTGCCCCGCCGACGTGCAGGCCGCTTCAGTGCGACTGGGCGAAGACGTCGATGCCGAGACGACCGACCTGTCGGCCGACGCCGACGGGCCGATGGTCGCCCAGGCGTTCAAGATCACCGCCGACCCGTTCGTGGGCAAACTGGCGTGGGTTCGCATTCTCCAGGGGCGCGTCGCGGGCGATACGACATACCTCCTGCGCGACGAGAAGAAGTCCAGCAAGATCGGCCACGCCCTGAAGGTCCAGGGCAAGGACACCGACGAGGCCAAGACCGCCGTGGCCGGCGATATCATCGCCCTGGCCAAAGTCGAGGAAATCCGCACGGGCGACATTCTGCACCACGACGCGACGCCGATGTACGGATCGATGCCCCCCCTGCCGACGCCCATGTTCGCCCAGGCCGTCACGCCCAAGAGCCGCGGCGACGAACAGAAGATCTCCGGCGCGCTGGGCAAGCTGGCCGAGGAAGACCCCACGTTCCGCGTCACGCGGGACACCCAGACCCACGAGACGGTGATCTCGGGCATCGGCGACCTGCACCTGCGCCTCATGCTGATCAAGATGAAGCAGCGGTTCGACCTGGAAGTCGACACCAAGCCGCCGAAGATCCCGTACAAGGAAACAATCACCGCCAAGGCCGAAGGCCACCACCGCCACAAGAAGCAGACCGGCGGGGCGGGCCAGTTCGGCGAGGTCTACCTCCGCATCGAGCCGCTCGAACGGGACGAGGGCTTCGACTTCGTCAACGACCTGTTCGGCGAGTCGATTCCGCGCCAGTACCTGCCCGCGATCGAGAAGGGCGTCAAGGACGTGCTGGCCCAGGGCCCCGTGGCGGGCTACCCCATGCAGGACATTCGCGTCAGCGTGTATGACGGCAAGCACCACCCGGTGGACTCGAAGGAAGTGGCCTTCCGCACCGCGGGCAAGCACGCGTTTGTCGATGCGATCAACAAGGCCAAGCCCGCCCTGCTCGAGCCGTTCGTGAACCTCGAGATCACCGTGCCGGCCAGCTTCATGGGCGACATCGCCTCGGACCTGTCGGGTCGGCGCGGACGCATCCTCGGGCAGGACATGCTGCCCGGGAACATCTGCACGGTCAAAGCCCAGGCCCCGCTGGCCGAAGTGATGCAGTACAACAGCCAGTTGCGGTCCGTCACCGGCGGACAGGGCAGCTACACGATGGACCTGAGCCACTACGAAGCCGTGCCGGGCAACGTGCAGCAGCAGATTGCCGCCGCCGCCAAGGCCAAAGAAGACGACAAGTAACCCCCAGACAAACTGAGAAACGCTGTAAGACGATATCAGGGAGCAACGAACAATGCCTCGAGTATGTGCGATAACCGGACGACGGACCCACGCGGGCAGGACCTATTCCCACCGCGGCAAGGCCAAGCGCCTCGGCGGCGTGGGCATCAAGACCACGGGCAAGACCAAGCGGAAGTTCAAGGCGAACATCCAGCGGGTCCGGGCCGTAGTAGACGGGCGCGTGACGCGAATCAAGGTCTCGACCAAGGCGATCCGCAGCGGCCTGGTTGCCAAGCCCCTGAAACGCGACTACACGCCGCCCGCTGAAGACTAGCCGCCCCCCCACCGCGGCGCGGGGGTCTCTCGTGCTGTGCTGTTTTGCGTTGTCGATGGACCCGATTGGAGACAAGCATTGACTGACACAGACCAAGCCGACGTGCGCGGCGAAAAAGACACCGAAGCCGCCCCCCTGACCGATCAACCGCAGACAGCGGCCATCGTGAGACTTTGGGCGTACAGGCGCGTGCTGCTTGGCGCCGCCGCGATCGGCCTGGCGGTGACGGGCCTGGTCTATTTTCTCGCGCCGGCGGAGCACCTGTCCACGCTGCGATTCCGTCTGCTGTTCGAGGGGGCCGATGCGGGCACGTATCCCAGCGGCGTGAGATTCACGACCGAGGACATCAAGGCCCGTTCCGTCCTGGACCAGGTCTATAAGGCGGACGAGTTGGACCAGTGGGGCAGCTTCGAGGACTTCCAGATGTCCTTCTACATCGCGGCCAAGCCGTCGGCAGAGATGGAGGCGCTGGATTCCAATTACAACAGCCAACTGGCCAATCGGAAACTGACCGCCGTCGAGCGAACACGGCTCGAACAGGAGTACATCGAGAAGCGCAGCGGCTTGCTCCGAGGCATCGACTACGATCTGGGGATGGACCTGTCGCTGGGATTCGACACCATGCCCGACGAACTTCGGGAGAAGGTCCTCCGTGACGTTCTGGCCACGTGGGCTCACGACGCGGCCACACGCAAAGGCGCCCTGAAATACCAGATGACCGTCCTGACCAAGAACATCCTGCCGAGCAGTATCGTTGAGGAGGACTACTTCATCGCTGCCGACATGCTTCGACAGAAGACCACGCAGGTGCTGAAGAACATCGCGGACCTCCAGACGCTGCCCGGAGCCATGAGTTACCGATCCACCGCGGACAAGAGAATGTCCCTGGGCGAAATCGAGGCGAACCTCAAGGACATGCTGCGGTTCAAGCTCGAGCCGGCGATGCACCTGGTACGCATGTTCGGCCTGTCCCTCGATCCGGAAATGACGGCCATGTACATCCAAAGCTCCATCTATAACATCACTCTCTCGCAGAAGGCCTCTGCCGATCGCACCAAGGCACTGCAGGAGTCTCTGACCAGCTATTCGCTCGAACGCCGAGCCGGGAAGGCGGCACGGACCCCCGGCACGGGGAATGGCGCCGCGGGAGGCACGCCCTTGTCGGTCCCGGCGATGATTCCGCAGTTCGGCGATTCCTTCCTCGACCGGATCATCGAGATGGCCTCGGAGAGTGAGGACATCAAGTTCAGGCAGGACTACACCGAACGGATGACGACCGAAGCGCTGGCCCGGGTGGAATTCGACCGCGAACTGAAGCTCTACGAGGACATGCTCAAGGCCACCCTGGGCGGAGAAGACAACGGAGCAGGCGCCTCGCTGACACAGGCCCAACGCGCGAGGGTTGAGGAACGCGTTAAGATGGACATCAAGAAAGCCTACGACGAGTTGACGGACCAGACCGAGCAGCTCGGAGCCATCTACGAACAACTGTCGGCAAAGAACCTCAACCCGCCTACGGAGTTGTACTCGGCCCCCGAGCCCGCTGTCTCGGACAAGGTCAGGGGCATCAGTCTGAGCAAGCTGGCGGTCTACCTGGTCGGCATCGTCGGCAGCATGGTGCTTTTGGCATCGGCAGGCTGTCTCTACCACGCGCGGATACGGTCGCTGGCCGGGAAGAAGGCCGCCTGACCGGAGGCCGCACTACGCCGGCTGGCTCCCGTGGGCCGGGTGCAGCAGCTTGACTCCAGGCGACGTTGCCCGGCAAAGGCCGCCCCGACATCCCACCCCGCGTGTTTGCCGCCACGTACCCGGCGTGCTATCATCCGCTCGTCTGATCTGCCTCGTCGTCGGGCGGGGGTGACGACACATCGATGCGTAGCACTGTGAAAGGAGTTCCCGATGCGAATCGTAATGGGCGCCGACCCCTGGGGACGTGAACTGAAAGACACCGTCAAGGCCCACCTCCAGGCCCAGGGCCACGAGATCATCGACATCGGCATGACCGACGCCAAGACCGAGGTCCCCTACTACCAGGTCGCCGCAACGGCGGCCAGGAAGATCCAGGACGGCCAGGCCCAGTGCGGAATCCTCTTCTGCGGAACGGGGATGGGCGTGGCGATCGTGGCCAACAAGTTCAAGGGCATCGCCGCCAGCGTCGTCGAGTCGGAGTTCACGGCCCGGATGTGCAAGGCCGTCAACAATGCCAACATCCTGACGATGGGTGCGATGGTGGTGGCCCCTCACATTGCAACTCTGGCGGCCGACGCGTGGCTGGGCACGTCGCACACCGAGGGCCTCGACCAGTTTGCCGACTTCCTGACCGGCGCCCTGAACGAGATCGACACCATCGAAGAAACCAACATGGCCTAAGCGGGCAGCACGGGTCCTGCGGGAGAGGCCGATGGGCTTTGACATCTCACTTTGGACGCGGATGGAATTCGACGGCGTGCCGGTCTACGTCCGCCCCGACAGGCCCGACTGGTTCGTGCCCAACATCGCCGGCGACGAGGCCCTATGCAAGCTGACGGACGCATGTTGCGGCAACGGATCGCCCGCCGATCCTCGCACGCAACGATTCCTCGGCCGCCTTCCGGACACGCCGCCGGAGCCGTACGCCGGCCGGGCCGACGTGCTGACGACCGATCGCCTGGCCGAGGTGTGGTTCCACGTCACCAACCGCTGCAATATGAGCTGCTCGCACTGCCTGTTTGTCTCCGGGCCCGACGACTCGACAGCGCTTCCCGCCGAGCGGATATGCGAGTTGGCGACCGAAGCGGCCGAGTTGGGCTGTCGCGTCTTCGCCCTGACCGGCGGCGAGCCGCTGGTGCATCGCGACATCGAGACGATCATCGATCACATGCTTGCGATTGACGGGGCGAACGTGGTGATCCTGACCAACGGTGCGCTGCTGAAGCGTCACGCCGACGCCCTGACCGGGCGATGGCGCGGGCGCGTGCATCTGCAGGTCTCCCTGGACGGCCTGCCGGACCAGCACGACGCGGTCCGCGGCGAGGGAGCGTTTGCGGCATTGACGGATGGTCTGTCCTGGCTCGGCGAGAACGACGTTCCGTTTACGATCTCGACCTGCGTGCTCCGATCGAACGTGGCGGCGATGCCCCGGATCGTGGACCTGGCGGCTTCTCTCGGCGCGTCGAACGTTCACTTCATGTGGTACTTCGTCCGCGGGCGCGGCGATGAGGGGGCCTGGGCGGACCCCGAGTCGATCTTCCCGAAGCTGACCGAAGCCGCCGCCGCTGCCGAGGCGACGGGCATCGGACTGGACAACATTGACGCGCTGGCGGCGCAGGTGTTCGCCCCGTCGGGCACGAAACACGACGGCAGCGGCGCGGGGTGGGACTCGCTGGCGGTCGGGCCTGACGGCAAGGTGTATCCGTCGGGGGCAATGGTGGGCATCAACGTGTTGGCGTGCGAGATTACCGACGGGCTGGCCGACGCGTGGCGGGAGGGTAGGTCGCTGGGTACCCTCCGCCGCGCGACGGCCGCG
>CAZVEV010000074.1:7793-21810 GCA_964625865.1 uncultured Planctomycetaceae bacterium
GCCGCGCCGGCACGTTCGTGGGCGACGATCCCTACGCCCCGCTTGCCGAGCGGACGGCGATGTGGCTGATCGCCCGCCGCGCCGCAGCCGAGCCGGACGACGGGCCGCCGAGACTGCGTCTGAAGATGGGCGACGTGCTGGCCTCTTGCGGCCCGCGGGGCGCGGTGGCCACCACGCACAGCAACTGTCTGCTGTCGGTCGCGAGCGTTGACGGGCGGGGGGCCGTCGGGGAATTCTACGCCCGGGCCGTCGAGAACCCCCGCGAGGACATCAGCAACCCGGTAACGTACGACGAGGAGTTGATCGCCCACATCCCGGCCGCCTCGCGGATCCGCAGCTACGGGTGCGGCTCTCCCGTGATGGACGCGGGGCTGACGGCAGGCCATCGCGTGGTCGATCTCGGCTGCGGGACGGGCATCGAGTGCTTCATCGCCTCTCGCCTGGTCGGGGGGCTGGGCCGGGTCTTCGGCGTGGACATGCTCGAGACGATGCTCGAGATCTCGCGCCGGTCGGCCGCCGCGGTCGCCGAGCGGCTCGGCTACGCGAACGTCGAGTTCCGCAAGGGCTTCCTGGAAGATCTGCCCCTCGACGACGGATCGGTCGACGTGGTGCTCTCGAACTGCGTGCTGAATCTCTCAACGGACAAGCGGCGGACGTTCGCGGAGATCCGTCGCGTGCTGGACCGCGGCGGGCGAATGGTGGTCTCCGACGTGGTCTGCCGCACCGACCCGGGCCCGGCCATCCGAAACGACGAGTCGCTCCGCGGCCAGTGCATCTGCGGGACGCTGACCGAGCGCGACCTGTTCGGCCTGCTGGACGAGTCCGGGTTCGTTGCGATCCGGGCGATCAAGCGGTTCCCGTATCGCGTCGTCTCGGGCCACCCGTTCTACTCGCTGACGTTCGAGGCCCGCGTGCCAGGTGGCATGGGCGAGGTCGCGGCGATGTACCGCGGCCCGGGCGCGGCAATCGTCACGGCGTCAGGCGTGACGCTGGGCGTCGGCGAGGTCCATCACGTGCCCGCCTCAGACCTGACCGGCATGGAAGAGCACATTTTTGCACTGGGTTGCGGCGGCGCGGTCACCAACGCGGCCGGCGCTTCGTCGTGCTGCGCCTGCTCGGCGCCCTCGTCCGCGCTGCTTGCTCGTCCTGAGCAGGGCCGAAGGGCGGCTTCGCACTGCTGTGCCCCGCCGGATGATGCGGACCCCACATTGGGAGGCCCCTGATGAAGCGAAACGGCAGAAAGCGAACGGCGGTCCTCCGCGACCTGGGACGCCTGGTGGCCCCGATGGACGTGCTGTACCAGGTGGGCAACATGATCTACCGCCGCTCGCTGCGCTACACGCTGCTGACGGCGGGGATCGGCCTGATCGGGATGACGGCGGGGTTCCTGGACCTGCCCGGCCTGACCGTGCGACAGGCGATCATGCTGCCCCTGATCGTCGGCGCCGTCGCGCTGGTGGGCGGATACGTCATGAGACTCGTGCCGCGCATGATCTCCACGCGCCTCCTGACGGTCGCCCAGGCCTGTGGATTGAATCTCATGGAGGACTACCGTAAGTTCATGGTCGACGCGCACCTGGACGTCCTGTGGAACCGCCTGTTCAGCCACGAGTGCGCCGTGCGGACCGCCGCCGGACTGCCCGCCTTCGGCGGCGCAGCTAACGGGCGCGATGGCGAGTCACCCCTGCGCTCGGACCACGAGGAGTTCCTTGCGCGGGCCCACGGGGCCCTGGACTCGCCCCTGCCCCAAATCCGCGAGATGTACCACACGGGGCTGGACCTGCGCTATCTCGAGGACTGGCGCGACGGGGCCTACCTCGACCGCAGCGACACCAAGCTCGTCGAGCAGTTCGAGGGCAACGTGACGCTGACCGCGGCCCGGCGCGAGGCGAAACTCTCCGGCGCGGGCGCCATGAGGCGATTCGCCTTTGCCCGGATCGCCCAGAAGCTCTGGTTCTTCTTCATCACGCGCTCGGTCGCCATCGACGTGGGGCTGGCGATCCAGCACCTGAACCGGACCTACGATACTGACACGTTCAACTCGCAGGCGATCCTCTGGCCGGGCGAGGAAGACCAGGCCTGGCTGGCGCAGTTCGACGGCGCACGGCAGGCCGTCCTCGACAGGCGGCGCGATGTCATCCGAGGCGTGTTCGGGCCCGACTTCGACACCGCAAAGGCGATGCTCGACCACATGCTCTACTGTCCGTTCCTTCTGGCGACCGAATTGCGTATGCGGTACGACCCGCACTACTGCACGGGCGAGCAGATCGGCTGCGACGTCGTCAGCGACCTGAAAGCCGCCGGTGCCAGGGAGCGAGACATCCGGGCGGCTGAACGCTTCGCCAAGGCCGCCGCAGAAGACACCAAGGCCTGCGAGAGCATCCTCCAGGCCCATCGCGGCGACCTGTTCGAACCGCCCCAGAGACTCGCACTCCGCGCGGTGCGCCTCTCACTGCACGTCCGTCGCCAGACGCTACGGCGCCGCATGGGCGGGACGATTCCCGCAAGCCTCTCGGACGCGGGGTATGCCGAACACCTGGCGTCACTGGTCGACGCCGCGATCGCTGAGACCTGCAGGGCCTCGCACCGTCTGGTAGCCGTGCGGATGCACCACGAACTGGCGCGCCTGGCCCGACAGGACTACCAGGACCTGCTCAAGGCGCTGGCCTATAGCGACGAGGCTCAGGCCGACTCTTGACAGAAATGGGCGATTCGTTGATTCTGCTGTGAGGCCGGCAGGCGTCGGCCCTATCAACCGGAAGGACAGCGTCATGGACGTAGCCATTATCGGCGCCAGCGGGGCGTGCGGGCGGATGATCGCGACGCACCTGCTGGCCGACCGGATTCTCGAACCCCACGAGCGGCTGCAACTGGTCGGGCGAGCCGGCGGGCCCAGCGAACGGGCCCTGCCCGGACTGCGAACCGACCTGCACGACGCCTATTCCGAAACCAGCCCGCAGTTGGACGTGGCGTTGGCGCCGGATGACGTGGTGGCCGACATCGTGGTGATGGCGGCGGGCCGCACCTTCGACCCGCTGGACCCAACCGACCCGGCCGGCTCGCTCAAGACCATGCCCACGCGGGATGACCTGGCGGTTGCGAACTGTGCCATCTTCCAAACCCACGCCGAGGCCCTGGCGCGGCTCGGGGCGGGACACGAGATCGTCCTGGTGCTCAGCAACCCGGTGGAGCTGGGCGTGGAGATCTTCGCGCGTCACCTGGGCAGGCACCGCGTGATCGGGATCGGGGCCTACTCGGACACGCTTCGCTTCCGTCGCGAGATCGCCGCCGAACTGGGCGTGCGGAGGCAGATGGTGGGCGGGTTCATTCTCGGCGAGCACGGCAGCGGGATGGTGCCCGCCTGGTCGAGCGTGACGGTCCACGGCATGGACGCCGACGAGGTGGACCGCGCGGTGGAGGTCATGCGCCGCGGAACGGCGTTGGCGGACTTCCCCGACCGCCTGGCCGCCGAAGCCGGACGCATGCTCCAGCACATGACATCCCCCAACGCCGCTGAAGCCTTCGACTTCCTCGCCGACATGCCCCCGGACATGCGGACGTATCTCAAGCCGTGGGTCACGCACATGTCCGGCGGACTGACGGCCAATGCGACGGCCATGGTCACCGTCGACCTGGTCAAGACCATCCTCGCCGGGCACGAGGTCGTCGTCGCCGGGCAGGTCCGCCTGGACGGTGAGGCGTACGACATCCACGGCCCGCTGGGCGTCCCGGTGGTCATCACGCCGCGGGGCTGGACCCAGGTCGTGCCCCCGCAACTGTGGGAAGAGGAAGTCAAACTTCTGCGCCGCACGGCGCGCGACATCAACGAGAAGATCGAGGGGTGGACCCATGGATAACAGGCGTTGGCTTTTCGCGGTGACGGTCCGCGACCGCCCGGGCACGCTGACGGCGGTCGCGTCGGTGTTCTCGAATCGCGGCGTGTCGATCCAGATGCTGCTGGGCAGCACGCTCAGCGCGGCTCCGGGGAAGGACATCAGCCTGTTCTTTGTCTTCGAGTCGTCCGAGCGGAGGAGCAATGCGCTGCTTCGGGCGATGTCGCGGCTGGACAACGTCACGTCGGTGACGCCCCACGCGTACGAGTCCGAAGCGCTGCGGGCAGTGGCCTTTGCGCACGTGGACCCACGAGAACTGGACGCCGACGACCAGTTGCCCGCCATTGCCACCGACCAGGACGTCACGTTTGCCCCGGTCGTCTGCGACAACGAGCACGAGACGTGGATACTGATGGCCCATCCGGCGCGGCTGGACAGTTGTCTGGCCCGCCTCCGCGACACCGGCACGCTGATCGACGCGACGGTAACGATCATCCCCGTGCAGTGACGACCGGGCCAGGCCAGACGCCGCGCCCTTGCGGCTATCGAAGCAGGGCCTTGGCTTCGTCGGGCGTCAACTCGCTGTTGGTGACGGCTATCTCGAAGGTGGTCTTGCCGATGGCGGCCCCGGCCCAGGTGTACGCCATCTTCCTCGCCGTCCGGTCGTAGCCGAACCCCCACCCCCCGTAGCCGTACGTCACGTCGATTCTCCGGGACCGGCTACGGGACGAGCGACTGTAGATGCCGAGACAATACCCGCCGCTGGAGATACGGGCCTTGGAGCCCTGCCAGCCGTGGACCTTCGTCACGCTCCTGATCCCGGCCAGCCACATCGCCCGCATCGGGACAATCACGAACTGCCCCGTGGTGGGCCGCGTCAGCTTCAGGTAGCGAATCGGCCCGCCGATCTTCGACAGCGGCACGGCGTAGCTCAGCGTCCCGGTCGACCGGTCGGTGTCCCAGACCGCCGGATCGTCTGAGCGGAAGATGACGGTCCATCCGGGCTTCGTATCGTCCTTCAATTCGGCGGCGATCTTCTCGACGATGGCCTGCACGTCGCCCCGGCCGTCCCTGTCCTTCAGCTTCAGCGCCAACGCACGATCGTAGTACGTCTTGGCACGGGCCAGCATGTCGCGCCGGGTTTCCGGCGAGGCCAGTGGAACGATGTGCTTGTAGTACCAATGGCCCACCTGCAGGGCCAACTTGGGATCGGTGACCCCGCTGGACCTGTACGCCGCACGGTTCGCGCAGTCGTACCAGAGCCTGTTGGATCGGCTCGATATGTACTTGGTCGCGCGCGAGGGATGGTTCATATCGATAATCCACAGGCAGGCGAGCTTGCTGGCCACGGTGGCGTCTTTGGGGTTCTCCGCGTACTGCTTCTCCAGGTCGGCCAGCCTGGCCTGCACGCGGGCCATCCGTTCGGTACGAGTCTTCAGGAGGGCCAGTTCGTTCTTGCCGGGCAGGCCCAGGGCCTCGAAGACCGTGGTGGCTTCCTTGTACAACGGCGCGGCCAGGTCCCACCGGCGATAGCCGGAGAAGCGTTGACCGTATGCGACGAGATAGCCCGCAAACTCCCTTCCCGCCGCCCGCTTGGCGCTCCCGGTCAACGGGCTGTGGTAGTATCGGCGGCGAATCTCGACGCGCATGGCGTACCAGTGGTACCGCCTGTCCGGAACGTCGGCCCGAAGGCGGGTCACCGCGTTCACCGCCACCTGCCTGCTGGTGGCTGCGTGGATGCTCTTCAGCGCGTAGTCCAGGGCCTGCTCGTCGAGGTAAGCCCGCAGGGCCTTGTTGTCGTCGCCCACGCCGGAGGCCGCCTCGTACAGGACCGACGCCCGCTGAGCGTTGGTGGTGGCCTGCCGGAGCAACTCCTTCGCGACGGCCTCCATCATCGGGTCAACGTCTTCGCCGCGCGCCGGGGCGGTCGGAGAGACCGTCGCTATGGCGATCAGACAGACTGTAACGAATCGCGTCATGGCCCCTGATCCTGTTTTCGCCGCCCGCGCCAGCAGCGGGACAGATCACTGAAAGGACACTGTACCGTTTAACCCGCCCGTGCAACACAACTGTTTTCCGGGAGTCGGCGCGGCAGCGGGTGGAACGCAGCCACGGCGCCGGATCAGCGGTTGCAGGCGGCGGCGACCATCTCGTCGACGGTGGTGACCGCCGCGGCGCATATCCGGTCGGCGGCGCCGTAGTAGACCGTCAGCGTGCCGTCATCGTCCGCAACCAGGCCGTTGTGGAAGACGCACTGGCCGTAGATGCCCGTCAGCTCATAGTCCGCTCGTGGCTCAAATATGGGCTGGCGCGACCGCGTGATGATGCGCTCGGGCATCTCGATATCGCTGAGCATGGCCCCGAGACGATAGACGCCGTCGGCGTCGGCGGCGTGGTAGATTTCGAGCCAGCCTTCATCAGTGCGAATCGGCGCCGCCCCGCAGCCGACGCGATTGGCCTCCCACCCCGCCGCCGGCGCCAGGGTCATCTCGTGTTTGCCCCAGCAGGCCAGGTCCGGCGAGTAGGCCGTCCAGATCGACGCGGGATTAAACTCGCTCTTGTACGGGCGATGGCGACAGACGTACATCCCGCCCACCTTCTCGGGGAAGATGCACACGTCCTTCTGGTATGGCGGGAAGATCACGCCGCGCTTCTCAAATGTCACGAAGTCCCGCGTCACCGCCAGCGCCACCGTCACGCCGCGGTCCGAGACAGCCGTGTACGTGATCAGGACCTCCTCCCCCATCCGCGTGATCCGCGCATCCTCGCAGCCGTAGGCCTCGTACGGCGTCGACGGGAAGATCGCCGGGGCCGCATCGAACGTGAAGTTCACCCCGTCGCTGCTGCGGGCCAGGCGCAGATGCGACATGCTCGACAGCAGCATCCGCTCGCGGTGGAAGTACCCGCGTCCGTCGGGGCAGGTCAGGTCAGGGTCGTCGGTGGCAATGCGGCCGGTCTTGACCTGGCCGTCCTCGTGATCGTAGTAGACGTACGCCACGCTGTCATCATCGCCCGGCGCCCGCTCGCCGACCCGTACCAGAAGGAGAATCTCCTCGCCGAATCGAATGGCGGCGGGGTTCAGCGTGCACAGGACCTCCAGGTCGTCCCGCGTGGGCGACAGATCCTCGGGCGTCAACAGTGGATTGGCGTCGAGTCGTTCCAGCGTCAATGCGATGCTCCTTCGCTTCGGGCGCGTCATGCCGAGTCCGTCCGAATACAGTATCGGTCGGGCCCCCGCGCCGGAACACAGAACTTCTCCGCCGTGCTCGCGGCGCGCCCGCCAGACCTCCCCGCGACACGCGCACCCCGCGCATGCCGCGCCTCGCCCGATACGGCGCACCGTTTAGCGGTCGGGCACCGCCCGACGCTCATCGTCGACAAAAAAAACTCGTCGAGCCCGAGCAGTCAGACCACCCGGGCTCGACGTTTCTTTGTGTTCCTGCGATACGCAGGTACGTTACCTGCCTAACGCAGGCCACCTCTAGAACTCAGATCCATCAATCACCTCCTTCCGCAAAAAGACCTTGCCCAACCGTCGCCCTTTCGGGCCGCCAAGCTCTTTGCCCCTTGGACGTCTCCAAGGGCCCGGGCCGACCGAAGCACCCGCCCCGACCGACCGGAAGACACGCAGGAGTGAGCGTCCCTTCCACCTATCATTGTAGGACGATCCGCCAGATCTGACAACCCCCCTTCTGGGCGAAATCAGCCTATCCGAGAGGCCTGATCCGGCGACGGACGCTCCAACGCGAGCAGAAGAAAAATGCGATCTCGGTGGCGGTTTCCCATTGACCACTGATCGGTGACGCTGTATTATTATGGGAAATCAGGTGATTGGCCTGGCGCGACGCACGGCTGCACTTCATATTTATACCATCGTCCCCCTCAAACGTCGCGCGGGTCAGAACAACAGGCAGTACCGCACTTTTCGTAGTGGTTCTCGTAGAGCAGCGCGCTGATTCATTTTCTGATCTGACCCGCATTTCGTGGTGCGCGGTACAGGTATACGCAGAGGTAAGCTTTGGCCTCAATTCAGGTTATCCAGGGCCCCGACAAGGACCGCACTTTCGACCTGTCCGACGGGGAGAACGTCATCGGCCGGCTGAGCGACGATGTCCGGATCTCCGACTCCACCATCTCGCGCCGACATGCCCTGCTCGTCAATCGCCAGGGACGCTGGTTCATCGAAGACCTCGGGTCGGCCAACGGGACCTATCTCAACGGTGTCAAGGTCACCCAGTCCATCGTTCTCAATCGCGGCGACCAGGTTCGGCTCGGCGCCACCCTGATGGTCTTCGCCGATACCGACCAGACCCACGTGCCCGGCCTGGACGTCGACGAAGAGGGCAACCTCGTCGACGCGGCCATCATGGCCACCATCCCCTCCAACGAAGACTCGGTGATCCTGCCGAGTCCCGAAGCCGGCGTTGAGGCGATCGGAAATCTCCGCATTCTCTACGAACTGATCAACGACGTCGGGTCGATCTTCGATACCGATCTGCTGCTCCGCCAGACGCTGGACAAGGTCTTCGACGTCCTGAAGGCCGACCGCGGCTACGTCCTGCTGGTCGACAAGACCGGCACTCTCGCGTTGAAGGCCTCCCGGACCGTCGGCGAGATCGACCAGCGGGAGATCCCCGTCTCGCGGACGATCATCGACCACGTGGTGGCCAACAAGGTCGGCGTGCTGTCGAGCAATGCCATGAGCGACAAGCGGTTCGCCTCGGGCAAGAGCGTTCACGATTTCGGCATTCGGTCGGCTGTCTGCGTGCCGATTCCCGGGCGCGATCGCATCCTCGGCGTGATCCACGTCGACTCCAGCGTTGCCGAGCACACCTACACCACCGAGCAACTGCGCCTCCTGACGGCCATCGGATACCAGACCGGGATGGCCATCGAAAACGTCGAGATGCACCAGGCCGCCGTCCAGACCGAACGCCTCGCCGCCGTGGGCGAGACGGTGGCATTTCTCTCGCACCACATCAAGAACATCCTCCAGGCCCTCGGCGCCGGTGTGGAGGTGGTGGAAGCGGCCATCGGGCGAGACGATCTGGGCTCGGCCAAGACGTCATGGCCTATCGTTCAGCGCGGCCTCGAACGCATCAATGGGCTGATCCTCAACATGCTCACGTTCTCCAAGGACCGCGAGCCCCTGCTGGAACCGACGAACATCAACTACGTGCTGACCGAGTGCATCGACCTGGAAATGCCCCGCGCCGACGAGCGCGGGATAGCGTTGATGGCCGACCTGGACGACATGCCCGCCGTGCCCGCCGACGCTCCCGGACTGCGGCAGGCGTTCATGAACCTCATCACCAACGCCCTCGACGCGGTGGCCGACGAGACCGGCGTGGTGACCGTGACCAGCCGATACGACACGATGAACCGCGTGGTCGAGGTCCGCGTGATAGACAACGGGCGCGGCATCGAGCCGGAGAAACTCGCCACCATCTTCACGCCCTTCTACTCCAGCAAGGGCCAGCGCGGCACGGGCCTGGGCCTCGCCGTCACGCGAAAGATCGTCCTGGAACACCAGGGCACGATCGACGTGGCGTCCAAGGTCGACCAGGGCACGACCTTCACCGTCACCATCTCCGCCACCGGCCGCACACCCCGAGACAGCGGCGACACCTCCATGCCGTTTGGAAAGTAACGCCGAAAGCAAGAGAGTCCTGCACAGGTGAACTCCGAAGACACAACGTGCAAGGAACGCACTGCTCGCCACGTACGCAACGCACCGCGCTGTACGGCGCTTCGTTTAGCGGTCGATCGTCAGATCGACGCTCGTCGTCCGTCGGATTGACGTTCCGTGTGCGAGCGACGATCTGACGATCGACCGCTAAACGAGACGGGAACGAAAAGCCTCCACTTCGTGACATCCGTGGACGCCCCGTCTACTCCGTCGCGTCCGCCAGGGCGCGGACTTCGGTGATCACGGCGCCGACGATCTGTCCGACCGGGACGGTGCGGATCCGCTTGCCACGACGATACAGGATCGCCTTGTCCTTGCCCGCGCAGATGGCCACGTCCGCGCTGTCGGCCTCGCCGGGACCGTTGACCGTGCAGCCCATCAGCGCCACCGTCAGCGGGGCCGTCACGTCCGCAAGGGCCAGGCGCACCTGGTCGACGATCTCCGTCAGGTCCATCTGCAGGCGGCCGCACGTGGGGCACGCGATCAGCTCGATGCCGTGGCGATCGCGCAGGCGCAGCGAGCAGAGCAGTTCCACCGCGGCACGGACCTCGTGTACCGGGTCGCCCGCGTAGGAGATGCGGATCGTGTCGCCGATGCCTTCGCACAGCAATGTGCCGATAGCCGCCGCCGAGCGGATTGACGCGGTCTCGGGTACGCCCGCGTGGGTCACGCCGAGATGGATCGGGTAGTCCCAGCGGTCGGCAATCAGGCGTGCGGCGGCAACGCAGGTCACCGCGTCGTGGCTCTTTGCGGCCAGCACGAGATTCTCGAAGCCGGCCTCTTCGAAGATCGCGACGTAGTCGGCGAGCTTGTCGATCATCAGTTCAGCCAACGGGCTTGCCAACTCCGCCTGCCGCCGTTCCCCGTCCGTTCGGGCGACCACCGAGCCCTCGTTTACGCCCACTCGAATGGCCGTCCCTGCCTGCCCGGCCGCGTCGATCACGCGGCGGACCTGGTCGCGGTCGGCGATATTTCCCGGGTTCAGGCGGATCTTGGCCACCCCGGCGGCGATGGCCTCCAGGGCCCGCTGGAAGTGGAAATGGACGTCAGCGATGATGGGCACGGGCGACTCGGCGACGATGCGCTCCAGCGCCGCGGTGTCCAGCGAGGTCGGCACGGCGACGCGGACCAGGTCCGCCCCGGCCTCGGCCAGCGCGCCGACCTGGGCCAGCGTGGCCTCGGCGTCGGCGGTCAGCGTGTTGGTCATGCTCTGCACGCTGACGGGCGCCGCGCCGCCGATCGTCACGCCCCCCACGTTGACCGCCCGCGAAGGGCGCCGCTGTATCTCGGGCAGCTTCATGCCTGCATTGTAGCGACAGCCCCCCAAACCGGCGAACGAGAAAACGACGGGACGGCTGGAAACGACAAGAGGAACCGCAGATTCCGCAGATGCCACAGATGTGAAGAGAAGGACAACGACTCCAGTCCGTCTCTTTCTGTTTCATCAAATCGGCGAAATCTGCGGTTCCTCTTTCCGTTCGTGTTCTTCCGTCTTTCGTTCGTGCATTCGAATCATCTGCCTGATTACAATGCCCCCATGAGCGGATATGCCGAGACCATCGAGCGGTTGATTGCTGAACTCGGGCGCCTGCCGGGCATCGGCGCGCGGACGGCTGAGCGGCTGGCCTTTCACCTCCTCAAGGCCTCCGACGAAGAGGCCTTCGCGCTGGCCGACGCCATCCATGACATCAAGACGCGCATCCACCCGTGCAAGACGTGCTTCAACCTGACCGAGGGCGACGTGTGCGACATCTGCGCCGACCCCAACCGCGACAAGGACGTCATCTGCGTCGTCGAGCAGCCCAAAGACCTGCTCGCGCTGGAGGCCACCGGATCGTATCGCGGGGTCTACCACGTGCTGATGGGCCAGATCGCCCCGCTGGACAACATCGAGCCGGAAGACCTGACCATCGCCGACCTTGAGGCCCGCGTCCGGGCCGGCGGCGTGCGGGAGGTGATCCTGGCAACAAACCCCACGGTCACCGGCGACGCCACCAGCCTGCATATTCAGTCCGTGCTCGATCCGTACCCCGTCACGTGCACGCGCCTGGCGCGGGGCCTGCCCGCCGGCGGACAGATCGAATACGCCAACAAGTCCATCCTCACCGACGCGATCAATGAACGCCGCCAAGTGCACTGAGGGGCCCGCCCCACCCGACACTGACTCCCCCCGCACACCGAAGCGCCGCAGGCGCTGGGGCGCCCTGGCCCTTCGCGTCGCACACCTGGCCCGACGCCAGGTCCGCGACACCGCCGACCTGGTCACGCAAAGCTACAACCGCATCGCTACCGGCTACGACACGGCCTGGACGAAACACATGCGCGACCTGTCGCAGGCCATGCTCGAGCGCCTCTTCCAGGAAAAGGGGGGCTGGCGAAAATGGGGGCTGGCTCCGGAGCGACTCGTTCGCCGAAGCCTCGGCGAAGGCGGAAGCGGAGGTGCCTGTACCCATTTTCGCGCGGGATACGACCGGAAAAAAGGGGACAGGCACCTGCGCGGCGGGCGGAAGGACCTCAGCCGTACGGGTCGACATGCTCCGGAGCCAGTCCCCCTTTTCCCTGACGCACACTGCATCGACCTTGCGTGCGGCACGGGCTTCGTCACGTCGCGGCTGGCCGAGATTGTCGGCGGCAGGCCGACCGGCGTGGACGCCTCCGACGGCATGCTCGCCCAGGCCAGGGCCAACCACGGCGACCGATGCGACTTCGTCTGCGCTGACGCGCTTGAGTTCCTGCGGAACCAGGAATCCGCCAGCGCCGACGTCATCACCTGCGCGTGGGCGCTGGGCTACGGACGGCCGCTGGCGGTCGTGCGCCAGGCCGCCCGCGTGCTGCGCCCCGGCGGGCGACTGGGCATCATCGACAACACGCTGCTGTCGCTGGCCGGCGTGCTGCGGGCGGCGGTCGCGACGTTCGCCGAGTATCCCGAGGCCCTCGACCACGTCATGCGCGTCCGCTTCCTGCCGCACAGCGCGGCCCTGGCGACGATGATGCGATGGGCGGGCCTCGCCGTGCAGCACTGCGCCGACGGATCGCGAACGTATCTCTGCCCCGACGGGGCGGCCGCCATCGCCCGCCTCCGCGCCACCGGCGCAGCGGCCGGGTTCGAATTCGCCGCCGCCCCCGCCGCCGAACAGGCCGTCTTCGCGCGGTTCGCCGAGATCATCGAAGACCTCTACGCCACCGACCGGGGCGTGCCGATCACCCATCGCTACCTCGTCTGCATCGGGAGCACACCGCAATGATCCGCGGGATGGCAAGCCTGTGTCGCCTCTTCTACGTCCTGCCGATGGCGCTGACGTACCTGCTGACGGTCTACTACGCCCGCGGCGGGCAGATGGTCGGCCAGTGGATCGGCGGTGGGCTGTCGACGGCAGCCCTGATGCTCGTGCTGGCCGGGGCCTATGTGCTCAACGACGTGTTCGACGTGGCGGCCGACCGCGTCAACGCCCCCAAGCGTGCCATCGCCTCGGGGGCCGTGCCGCGACGGGCCGCGGGCGTTTTCGGCGTGGTGCTTACCGTCGCGGGCCTGGCGACGGCGGCGGCGTGCAGGCCGGCGTTCCTGGCCGTCCTTGCAGGCGTGGCGGGGGGACTGGCAGTCTACAACGCCACCTCCAAGCGCCTGGGCCCGGCCAAGCAGGCCGCGGTGGCGGCACTGATGATCTGCATCTATCCGCTGGCGATCGCACAGGCCGGCGGGGCGACCGGTCCGCGGGCCGGGTCGCTGGCGGTCTTTCCGGTCTGGCTGTGGCTGACGAGCTTCGCCTACGAGGTGCTCAAGGACCTCCGCGACGCCGCCGGTGACCGCCACGCCGCGCCCGCCCTGACGCCCGTTCAGCGCTATCCCGCGCGATGGCGCCGCATCGCCGCCTGGACCGTCGCCGGCGCCACGCCCCTGTTGGCGGGCCCGGCCCTGCTCGGCTGCGGGTGGGTCTACGTCTGCGGCGCCGCGCTGGGCGCGGCGGCAGGGGTCGCCTCAGCGTTCGTCCCCGTCCGCCGCGCGATCAACCTGGTCTACGTCGAATGCTTCCTCGTCGCCCTCGCCGCCGCCGCGGACGTGGCGCTGCTTGGGATCTGAGGGACACGCGGGGCGGTGCTCCGCCGCTAAACGCGGGTGTCGTGGTTTGACGCGAAGCGGCAACCACGTTGTCTCCATTCGACAATACGTGGTTGCGGCTGCGCCGCAGCCCACGGCACCGGGCCTGCGGGAGCACGGCCCTCCGCTGCGCGTAGGACCGTGGCACCGGGCTAGAGCAATCGCTTGTACGCTCCGGGCAGGGGTGCGTCGGGGTTGCAGTGGGGGCAGATCGCAGCGGTCTGCTCGGGGGGCAGGGGTTGGGGGGCGTCGGGCGGGATCTCGCCGGCCAGGGCGCTCATCAGGCAGCCGCAGCGCGGGCGGGAGAAGTGGGCGCCCATCCGCGACCAGATGTCGGCCAGCGGTTCGTCCAGGACACTGCCGAAGCTCAGCGGCGTCAGGTCGCACGGGCAGACCTCG
>CAZVEV010000075.1:0-21797 GCA_964625865.1 uncultured Planctomycetaceae bacterium
CCCCACGGCCCCGCCCGCCGCAAAAAGACGCCTTTTCCGCACGGGCACTATCTATGTTAACCCTGTGCGGGAACCTGCCGAGCGACCGAACTGGGATGAGAAGCTCGGACCACATGTGCTCCGGGTGCTCCTGCGTCCCAGGGGAGAGGTGGGATGGCCTGACTTCCGGTCTGAGATCGTATTTGATGAGCGATGGCCCGTCCGGCTGGGCCTTCACCGTGTCAGCGGTAATCACCAACTGGAAGTGCTGATCGGACTGACAGACTGGGAGAAGTGTGCTGATGCCGCGTCTCGCCAAAAGATGCTTACCCAGGCGTTTCGTGCCGCACTCATCACTGCGGTTCGGGAGACGGGGCTGGAGATTCGAGGGCTAATGGTCTAGCTATCCGGCAATCGACACCGCCGTGTCACCGAGTTCGGCGATGGCTTGTGGTCGCTGCTCGCAAGTCTTCCCCTTCCCCTCCGGGGGGCCTCTCCGTTGCCGAACGCCAGCGTCTATGCGGAATCCAATCTCCTATCAGTTCAGTCGTAATACAGTCAAGATAGGAAACACCAGATGGAAAGACATGAGAAGAAGAATGCATATTATCTTCTGGTGTCCGGTATGCAGAAGGCCGTTAGATTCGGCATGCCTGAAGTAGCGGTCAATCTAGCAAGGGTGGCGCACAGTTTGGAGCCATACAGACTGTATCGTCGCATATGGACGGTGCTGTTTGAAGACTGCGGCTTGAACGAAGTGGCATTGAACTTGTTCGCAGCGGAGAGAGGCTCTTACAGAGACTTCGATTCAATAAGCCCTCTGATTGCAGCGATGGCCTCGGGCCCAAAAACGCACGCTGTGTTTGGCGCGACTATGATCATAAAGGGAGAGCCTGAAGAGCTGCCGCCCTGTACGGTCGAAGAGCTACGGAGGACAAAGTGCGGTCAAGAGTTGCTGACGCTGAGAGACAAGTGGAAGAGGGCGGAACTATTTGAGTACTACGAGGGTATGGAGTTTCCGCGTCGGGATGGTGGCAAATGGGTGGTTGAGTTGGTGCGGCGCAGTATGGCAACGGATTATGAAAAGTGGGGCTTGAGTGTGCCGTTGTTCTTCGCTGTGCAAGGGGCAGTCGAGAGGGTTAATCGGGAAGCAATCGAAGATCAGACGTTGAACACAGAACTGTTCAATGGCTTCTACCCGTTTGCCGCTTTGGACGAGCATACTTGGCCCGGGAAGATGATGATCTCTGCCTTGAGAAAGCAGATGGGTTTTCCAAGTGAGTGGTTTGGGGTGCATGGTAATAGAGAACTGTGGTTGGAGTGGATCATCTTTGGTCTTGAAGGATCTGCACACAAGGATGAGTTGCTGTGGCCGCCCCCCTTATGGAGGATTGCGTTGAGTGGTTGTGGTTATGCGTGGCTATTTGAGTCGAGAGTGCGGGAATGGCTGATAAGCTGTTTGCCCAAGATGAGAGAGCTTCGACTGTGGGCGATGAGCAAGTGCTCGGATCTGTTTGCAGAGATGGAGAAACTGTACAGGACTGATTCAGTGGAAGTAGAGCTTTGACTGAAGTCCGGTGATTCGGGGGGGGGCTTACTTGATTAGGAGAAACTGGGAATTCGGGGAGGGACACAAGTGGGCAGTTGAAGCGGCCTGTGGGACCGGTTGGCGGGGGGGAGGGAAGAATAGCCTTTGATATACGATCTTAGATTTACGATCTACGATTGGACGGCGGGAACGGCGGGGAGGTAACCGCAGATTGCGCGGATGGGCACGATTGTCCGAGGGAAGAAGCGACACGTGGACCTCTTCGTTCATCATCCCGATCGGCGTAATCTGCGGATAACTCCCTCCGTCTGTTCCGTCGTTTAGTGAACCTTCGGTTTAGTGGACCTTCGGTTTAGTGAACCTTCGGTTTCCCATCTTGTCCATCCTGTTATCCCGTCAAACCCTTCCATTGCGGAATGAACGGAGAGACGGTCAAAGGTGCAAGGTCTAAGGTTCAGGGAGGGAGGGAACGTCCTCGTCCTCGGGCGTTGAGTTACGCGCGGGGCGAGCCCCGCCGCTAAACGGGGATCGCTGCGTGCGGAGTTCTCTCTGAATGCGGGTACGCACGATTGGAAGTTTCGCAAGCAGGGGGATTGGGGGTACAGCATCGGGGGCGACTTCGGCAACTCGGCGGCGAATAACTCGATCACGGTGGCAAACCCCGGTGACCTCTGGGCGTTCGAACTCGACTTGCCCAACGGGCGATGGCGGGCCTACCTTATTCCGGAGCCCGCGTCGCTGACGCTGGCCGGCCTGGCCGCAATCGACCTGATGCTGCGACGGCGGAGGGAATCGAGCCACGAGTGACGAGTGAATGGCGGATGCGGCGAAAAGGGGCGAGACCGCAGCCGGCTCGTGGCGAAGCATGTCGTTGACGAGTGGCTTCCTGTACGGGACAATGCGTCCCGGCTGCGGGCCGGGACCCGGGGCGAAAGGACTGACGGATAGTGGATGCGCGGGCGTACATCGCACTCGAGGAGACGTTCGGGGCACACAACTACCAGCCGCTGGACGTCGTCCTGACGCGCGGGCAGGGCGTGTGGGTCTGGGACGTGGCGGGCAGGCGATACATGGACTGCCTCTCGGCCTACTCGGCTGTCAACCAGGGCCACTGCCATCCGAAGATCGCCGAGGCGCTGGTTGCCCAGGCGGACAAGCTGACGCTGACCTCCCGCGCCTTTCGCAACGACCAGCTCGGTCCACTCTACAAGGAACTGTGCGAGCTCACTCATTCGCACAAGGCCCTGCCGATGAACAGCGGCGCCGAGGCGGTGGAGACGGTCATCAAGGCCGTCCGCAAGTGGGGCTACCACGTCAAGGGCGTCGCCCCGGACCGGGCCGAAGTCATCGTCTGCGAGAACAACTTCCACGGGCGGACGATCTCGATCATCGGGTTCAGCACCGAAGCCCAGTACCGCGAGGGGTTCGGCCCGTTCACGCCCGGGTTCACCGTGGTCCCGTTCGGCGACGCGGGCGCCCTGGAGGCGGCCATCACGGCCGACACGGTGGCGTTCATGGTCGAACCGATCCAGGGCGAGGGCGGCGTGGTGATCCCGCCCGACGGGTATCTCCGCGAGGTGCGCGAGATCTGCACCGCCCGCAACGTGATGCTGATTCTCGACGAGATCCAGACCGGCCTGGGGCGGACGGGGAAGCTCCTGGCCGAGGAACACGCGGGGATCGAGGCCGATGCAACGGTGATCGGCAAGGCGCTGTCGGGCGGGTATTATCCGGTATCGGCCGTGCTGTCGAACGCGGAAGTCCTCGGCGTGTTCATGCCCGGCGATCACGGCAGCACGTTCGGGGGCAATCCGCTGGGGTGCGCCGTGGCGCGGGCGGCGCTGCGGGTCCTGGTCGAGGAGGGGATGATCGCCAACGCCGCCGCGATGGGCGAATACTTCCTGGGGCAGTTGTCGGCGGTCCGCAATCCGCTGATCCGGGAGGTGCGCGGCAAGGGGCTGATGATAGGCGTCGAGCTGCGCCCCGAGGCGGGCGGTGCGCGGGGCGTCTGCGAGAAGCTCATGCGCGCGGGCCTGCTGTGCAAGGAGACCCACCGCGACGTGGTCCGTTTCTGCCCGCCGCTGATCGTCACGCGCGAGCAGATCGACTGGGCCGTCGAGAAGATCGCGCCGATCCTGGCCGGCTTGAAGGAGGGCGGTCAGTGAGTACATCATCCCCATCCCACGCCCGGCGCGTCCTGATCATGGGAGCGGCCGGGAGAGACTTCCACAACTTCAACGTCTGCTTTCGCGACGACGCCGGGTATGACGTGGTGGGCTTCACCGCGTCGCAGATCCCCAACATCGACGGGCGCGTCTATCCGCCGGAGCTGGCGGGGCGGCGGTATCCGGACGGCGTGCCCATCTACGCCGAGGACCGTCTGACGGCGCTGATCCGCGAGCACCGTGTTGAGACGGTCGCGTTCTCTTACAGCGACATTTCCCACGAGGACGTCATGCACCGGGCGTCTCTGGTGGCCGCCTGCGGCGCGGACTTCCTGCTGATCGGCACGGGGCGGACGATGCTGCGGGCCCGTCGGCCCGTGGTCACGGTCTGCGCGGTGCGCACCGGGTGCGGCAAGAGTCCGGCGACCCGTCACCTATTCGGCTTTCTCCAGCGGGCCGGCTGGCGGCCGGTGGTCGTCAGGCATCCCATGCCCTACGGCGACCTCCGCAGCCAGATCGTCCAGCGATTCGCCCACCCGGAAGATTTCGACGCCTGTCACTGCACGATCGAGGAACGCGAGGAATACGAACCGCTGATCGAACTCGGCGCGGTGGTCTTCGCGGGCGTCGACTACGCGCGCGTGCTGGCCGCCGCCGAGGCCGAAGGCGACATCATCATCTGGGACGGCGGAAACAACGATACACCGTTCTTCAAGCCGGACGTCCACGTGGTCGTGTTCGATCCCCACCGCGCGGGGCACGAACGTCTGTACCACCCGGGCGAGACGAACATGCACATGACCGACATCGCGGTGATCGCCAAGGTCGACAGCGCCGCCGACGAGCAGGTCGCCGCGCTGCGCGCAACGATCGGGACCTATGCGCCGCAGGCGCAGGTCGTGCTGGCCGAAACGGCCATCTCCGTGCCGGACGGCCAGGCCATCGGCCATAAACGGGTCCTCGTCGTGGAGGACGGGCCGACCGTTACGCACGGGGGCATGGCGTTCGGCGCCGGGACGATCGCGGCGAGGCGTTACGGCGCTGCCGAGCTTGTCGACCCGCGCCCGGCGGCGGTGGGGGGGCTCTCGGAAACCTTTGAGGCGTACCCGCACTTGAGCCATGTCCTGCCGGCCATGGGATACGGCCAGGCCATGATCGGCGACCTCGAGGCGACCATCAACGCCGTCGATTGCGACGTGGTGCTCTGTGCGACACCGGTGGACCTGACGCGGATCATCTCGGTGAACAAGCCCGTGGTGACCGTGCGCTACGCCTACCGCGACCATGGCGAGCCCACGCTGGCCTCGTGCGTGGCCGAGCGGTTGAAGCGCGCGGCGGGTTCGAGGTAGAAGGGCAGGCGCCGTGGACCAATCATCGACGAAGCCGATTCTCCTGGTCGCCCTGGGCGGCAACGCGTTTGTCCGGCCCCGACAGGCAGGCACGGCGGACGAGCAGTTCAGGAACCTCGCCGTTCCGATCCGACAGATCGCGGCGCTGGCGGAGGACTACCGGTTGATCATCACGCACGGCAACGGGCCGCAGGTGGGCAATCTGCTGCTGCAGGAGGAGGCGTGCACCGCCGTTCCCAAACTGCCCCTCGAGCTGCTGGTCGCCCAGACGCAGGGGCAGATGGGGTACATGATCGAGTCGGCTTTGGATGGCGCGCTGATGGCGATCGGGCACGGGACGGACCGTCGATTCGTCAGTCTGATCAGCTACGTGGTGGTGGATCCGGGCGATCCGGCCTTCTCTGTGCCGTCCAAGCCGATCGGCCCGGTCTTCTCGCCCGCCCAGGCCGCCGCGCTGCCGTATCCGACGCAGAAGACCGCCAAAGGATACCGCCGCGTCGTCGCCAGCCCGCAGCCGGTGACGATTGTCGAGAAGAGGGAAATCCGCGACCTGATCTCGCGAGACTACATTGTCATCTGCTGCGGCGGGGGAGGCATTCCTGTCGTCCGCCGCGGCCGGTCATTCGCCGGCGTTCACGCTGTAATCGACAAGGATCTTTCCAGCGAGAAGCTGGCCGAGGAAGTCGGTGTCGACGTGTTCCTGATCGCTACTGACGTCGAAGGGGCGATGCTGAACTTCGGGACCGCAAGGCAGACGCTCCTGGGCAGGGTGTCGGTGGGCGAGGCCAGGCGGCATCTCGCCGAGGGCCACTTCCCCGCCGGCTCGATGGGCCCGAAGGTCGAAGCCGCCATTCGGTTCATACAGCAAGGCGGTCGGCGGGCCGTCATCTGTTCCATCGAAGAGATCCAACCCGCCGTCGCCGGCGAGGCCGGGACGCAGTTGGTTGCGACTGACTAGTACTCCGTCACATCTGAACTACTAAACTCCGCTTGTGGCAAGTGGCCATCTGCGGCGTCAGGCTGCATCGACAATGCCAAGGCATTGCCTGCTTCGCCTTCCTTGCATCTGACCGCTCGGCACGGCGCGGACTTCAGCAGTTTAGGTGTGACGCAGCACTAGTACTCCGTCCGGATTCCGGTGTACATCCGGATCGCGTGGGTAGTGTAGAAGCGGCATCTTGCCGCTTTGAGAAGACCGCCAACGCAAGACTCGATCGCGTTACCGCAACGCGGCAGGATGCCGCGTCTACGCCAAGGCCGCCCGACAATGGAAGAAAAGGGGAGCAGGGGACAGGGGTCGGCATGAACCTGGTGGAGGGGGAGCTGTCCAATCGACGAGCGACGCTTTGCCATCAGCCTTCCGGTAAGCAGGTTGACGAGTGAAGGGGGGATGCGGTATACTCTTGTCAGTACGTGAGCCGTGTACGTGAGTCGTGTTCTTCTGCGAGGGCGGTAGCGGTGTGCCCGCGCGGGGTTGGAAGTCCAGCCAGACAATGGTCGCGAGTGAGCGCCCGGAGGTGGGTCATGTGTACAGCATCGATGCGGGGTGGACTGGGTGGGGGTCTGTTGGTTGCGGTAGTATGCGTCATGTGGGCCGGTCCTGCGCCGGCGATGGTTTACTATGACGACGCGACGAACAACACCGCGGCGCCGACGGGGCCGTTGGCGGGCAGCGGGTGGCAGTGGCAGGGCGACTGGGGTAGCGGCTCGGGGACGCCGATCTCACCGCATCATTTCATCACGGCCAAGCATTTCAACGTGTTCTCGGGCCAGTTCATCTTCAACGGCGTGACGTATCACCGGACGGCCACCGCGGACGACTCGGGCAGCGACCTTCGGATCGTGACGGTCAGCGAGACGTTCCCCACCTGGGCGCCGCTGTATGCGGGGTCCGACGAGGTGGGCAAGGAGATGGTGATCTACGGGCGGGGCTACACGCGAGGGGGCGAGGAGACCCTCGGCGGAACGCTCAAGGGGTGGCGATGGTCGTCGGCCGGCAACGGGACGCGGCGCTGGGGGACGAACGTCGTTTCCGCCCTGGTCGACAGTGGGGGTATCGAGGGTGTGGCGCTGGAGGCGGCGTTCGATGCCGACGAGAGCAAGCCGAACGAGGCGATCGGCGCGGCGTGGGATTCCGGCGGCGGGGTGTTCATCACCGAGGGGTCGGACTGGAAGTTGGCGGGCGTGACGTGGGCGGTCAGCGGCTACTTCGACGACGACGACGACCACGGGACCGGCTTGCCGGGCCAGGCCGGCGTGTTCAACGCGGCGCTGTTCGACATGGGGGGGTACTACGAGGGCGCCGGGGAGGACTGGACGCTCCATCCCGACGAGGACGACGACGTACCGAGTCTCCATTACGCCACACGGATCTCGGCCCGGTCGGGCTGGATCGCCGGTGTCGTGCCTGAGCCGTGTACCGCGAGCCTGCTGGGCGCCTCGGCGCTGGCGCTGATCGGAAAGCGGCGGCGTGGGCGTCGGCGGTATTCGGATGAGGAGTGAACGACGGCCCCGCCTGCGCCGGGCGCGCCGACCGGGCCGTGTTGAGTTTGTTGCTGCCCGCGTCGATCAGGTCTTCGCTCGCTCGGCCCGGGTCGGCCAAGCCCTTTAGCCGCCCCGTAGCCGCATGCCGGGGTCGAACCCACCCTCTACCCCCTCGGCCGCGAGATCGTCGCTTAGGCCGCGGCCTGACGCCTGCCAGGGCGGTTGGCTGGGCGAAAGGGCGACCCTGCGGGGACCGACGGCTCGATTATTCCATTGGCGATGGTCGATCGGCGACTTACGATTGCACGGCAGGAACAAGGAGATCGTGCGATGGTCACTCGACGGATATCTCTGGTGCGCTGGCGGTGGATGGTCGTATGGCTCGGCGTGGGGGTGCTTCTGGCTGCCCCGGGCGAGAGTTGGGCCGGGTGCGACACGTGGGTGGCGATGGGGGACGTGACGGCGCGGGGGTGGGTGCTGCTGGGCAAGAACAGCGACCGGCCGACGTTTGGGTGTCAGCCGCTGGTGATGCACCGGGGGCGCACCTGGCCGGCGGGGGCGACGATCGACCTGGTCCGCGTGAAGATCGACCAAGCCAAGCAGACGTATACAACGCTGGGGTCCAGCCCGTACTGGTCGTGGGGATACGAGGAGGGGATCAACGAGCACAGCGTGGCGATCGGGAACGAGGCGGTCTGGACGAAGGTGCTCACCGAGGAGATCAAGGCGGCCAAGGCGGGCAATGGGCCGAAACTCGGACCGACCGGGATGGACCTTGTGCGGCTGGGCCTGGAGCGGGGCCGGACGGCGCGGCAGGCGCTGGAGGCCATCGCAGCGGTCGTCGAGACGTACGGTCAGTTCGGGTCGGCATCGCCCACGCGGGGGCTGGACGGGGCGTATCATAACTCGTTCATCATCGCCGATCCGCGCGAGGCATGGATCCTGGAGACTGCGGGCGGCCACTGGGTGGCCAAGCGGGTCGCGAGCGGCTCGACGTCGATCTCGAACGCCCTGACGCTGGGGTGGGAGCACGACCTGGCGTCGAAGCGGCTGGTCTCCCACGCGGTCGCGAAGGGCTGGTGGCCGGCGGGCCAGACGGGGCGGTTCCACTTCCAGCACGCCTATTCGAACGGTACGCGGGCCGACGACAAGCCGGTCACGCGCGTCCACCGCCGCGCCCGGGCGTCTCGTCGCCTGCTGGCCGAGCGGGCCGCGGCGGGCAAGATCGACGTGCGCTGGATGATGCACGTGTCGCGCAGCCCGAGCATCGGCCTGAACGTGACGGCCAGCGGATCGGTCGCCGTCCTGCCGAACACCGACGCCCAACTGCCGGTCTACTGGTGGTGCCCGTCCGTGCCGACGGCCAGTTGCTTCGTCCCGTTCTTCGTTCACGGCAGCGGTCCGCCGGAGATCGTGACCAAGGCCGGCACGTACGGCACGCACGACGAGCGCCCGAGCAAGACCGGGCGCGACCGATTCTCGGCCGACTCGTACTGGTGGCTGTTCCGCGACCTTGCCGACACCGTGCGGGCCGACCGCAAGGCGCGCCAGCCGATCGTCACCAAGGCGTTCGAGACGCTGGAGAAGGACTTTGCGGCGGGCCTTGGCGAGGTGGTGACGCGCGCGGCGAGGCTTCGCAAGGCAGGTCAGAGCGACAAGGCGAGGGCCCTTCTGGACGCATACACCGCCGCGTGCGTCAAGCGAGCGGTGGTGCAGGTCAACGCGCTGCGCAAGCGGTTCGCGGCGAAGGGGAAGTGAGTCGCGATTGATGATTCTCCGTGGCGCGCCAGGGGGCTCGACTGCACCGGATTCATCCCCACGACGTCGTCGTGGGGCTTTGGCATGTGTGGCGTTTCGGTGGGGGCCGACAGCGTCCGGGCGCCACGCGATCTTGCGACACTTTGCGGTGTATGGGGCGTTCTAGACACATGGCAGGGTGCGGAACGTGTGTAGACACGGGGCACGCGCCATTTCTGTGAAGTCCGCTATCAGGAGACGATGGCATGAAGGATACGACGTCGAAGGGATTGCTCGTTGGACTGCTGGCCGTGGCTGTGTTGGCCGGCGGCACGCCCGCCTGGGCGCAGGAGGCGGCTGCGGACGATGATCCGGGGCTGGACCTGTACTACAGCGCTAACTCCCTGTGCTCCCGGCGGTTCTACAAGCTCGCGGTGGCCGAGTACACGCTGTTCCTGGAGAAGTTTCCGACTCACGCGAAGGTGCCCAAGGCCAAGTGGGGCCTGGCGCTGGCGCTGTACAGCATGGGCGATTTGAAGCAGGCCGAGCCGCTGCTGGCCAAGCTCGCCGGCGGGACCACCATCAAGGCCCAGGACCAGTTGCACAACCTGTGGGGGACGTGCCTGCTGGCGATGGACCGCCTGGCCGAAGCGGAAAAGGCCTTCGCGTGGACCATCGACAACGCCAAAGACCCCAAGGACAAACACGTCAGCAACGCGCGGGTGGGGCACATTGAGGCCCTGTTCCTCCAGAGCAAGTGGGCCGACGTGATCGTCGCCAGCGACGCGATGCTGAAGATCGCACCGGATTCCCCTCGCGTGCCCAACGCCCGCTACCAGGGCGCCGTGGCGCGGATGCGGCTGAAGCAGTATGAACCGGCCGTCGCGGTATTCAAGGCGATGGCGGACGGCAAGGCCGACGCGGACCTGACCCACCGGGCGGTCTTCCAGCAGGCCGAGTGCATGCGCCTGACGGACAAGCTGGCCGAGGCGGCCCCGCTGTACGAGGCGGCGGCCAAGACGACCAAGGGCCTCTACAGCGAGTTGGCGCATTACAACCTGGGCCTCGTCCAGTTCACGCTGGACAAGTACGTCGCGTCGGCCCAGGAATTGGCGGCGTTCATCAAGGCGTACCCCAAGAGCCAGATGCGGGACCAGGCGCGGCTGTACCTGGGGCGGGCGTACCTCGAGAGCCCCGACTACGGTCGCGCCGCGACCACGCTGGGCGAACTGTCCAAGGGCGGCCCGCTGGCCGGACAGGCCACCCTGTGGTACGCCCGGACCTACGCGAGGCAGAAGAAGTGGGACATCGTCGTGCGGAACCTGACCAAGTCGCTGCAGAAACTGGGCGCCGACCCTGCCGCTGCGGGCATGCTCTACGAACTGGCCACCGCGCAGATGCGGATGGGTAAGCATGCCCAGGCCGCCGCCGCCTACGCCCAGGCGTTTGCCAAGACCCAGGACCCCGTCCAGCGGGGCGAGTTCCTGCGGATGCAGGCGTTTTGCCTGTACCGCGGGGGCAAGTACGCCGAGAGCATCGCCCTGTGCCAACAGTTCGCCAAGGACTTCGCCGCCGACCCGAAGGCCGCCGACGTGATCTTCTTCCACGCAGAGAATCTCATGCTCCTGAAGAAAGGCCCCGAGGCCCTGCCGTATTACTCCAAGCTGCTGACGGTCGCTCCCAAGCACCGCCACGCCGACCTCGCACGGTTCAGGCGGGCGCAGATCCTGATGGCCCAGAGCAAGTACGCCCTGGCCGCGACGGACCTCGAGGCCGTGCTGGCCGGCGTGCAGACCGCCAAGGTGTTCGAGGAGGTCCGCTTCCTGGCCGCCGAGTGCTACTTCCACCTTGCCCAGTGGGACAAGGCCACACCCGCCTACGAGAAGTTCATCGAGGAAAAGCCCGCCGCACCCAACGTGGACCGGGCGATGTACAACCTGGGCCTGGCCTACCAGCGACAGACCACCCCGTCGACGGAAAAGGCCATCGAGATCCTGACCGAACTGATCGAAGTGGAGTACGGCCGGAAGATCCCGGGCGGGGGGGGCAAGCCGCCACGAGGCCGCAAGGGCCGCAAGGGCGGGCCCCGGCACCACGACAAGCAGCCGCAGCTCCAGCCCGCACGCGTGGAACTGGGCCGCCTGCTCTATGAGGCCGAGAACTACCCCCGCGCCAAGGCCGTCCTTCTTGAAGCGGTCAAGACCTACCGCGAGACCCGGACGGAGGGCAACGGAAACGCCGAGTACTACCTGGCCTGGATCGCGATGAAGGCCAACAACAACGCCGAGGCCGCCAAGTACTTCGATATCCTCAAGAAGTACCCCAACCACTCCTTTGCGTCCGACTCGTCGCTGCAGACGGCGATCCTCCAGATTCGCACCGGGCGCATTCCCGAGGCCCAGAAGACGATCGAGAAGGTCCTCGCCGCCGATCCGAAGCACGTCAAGGCCGACCAGTTGACGTACTACCTGGGCCTGTGCAAGGCGAGGCAGAACAAGTACTCCGACGCGATCGAGCAGTTCAAGAAGGTCCTGGCGACGTTCCCGAAGAGCGACAAGGCCGACAACGCGCTGTTCTGGCGTGCCCAGTGCGAGGAGCGCCACCTGAAGGACAAGGGCCCGGCGACCGCCATCGCGACGTACAAGACGTTCCTGACGCAGTTCGGCGACAGCGAGATGCTCGGCGACGCCATGGTCGAACTGTCGCGCCTGGAACTGGACGCCGGATTGAACGAAGTGATCTCCAAGCGATTGGCCGCCCTGACCGCTGCCGAGTCCACCGTCACGCTCTCGCCCCAACTGCGCAGCCAGGCGCTGTACGTCCTCGGCTGGGCGGAGTTTCGCCTCAAGAAGTGGGCCCCGTCGGCTGAGGCGTTCGAGGCGATGACTGCGATGGGCAAGGCCAAGGGCGCCACGCTGGCCTCGGCGTACTTCCAGGCCGGCGAGTCGCGGCGAAAGCTCAAGGAATATGAGCAGGCGTACGTGCACTTCAGGAAGGCCGTCCAGGTCGGCAAGGAGACGCCCAGCCACGAGCCGGCCATGTTGCGACAGAGCGAATGCGAGGCCCTGACCAGCCGCTGGCGCGAGAGTCAGCGGACGGCCCAGGAGTTCCTCAAGCTCTACGCCAAGAGCAAGCTGGTCCCCCAGGCGCGATACCAGTACGGCTGGGCGATGCAGAATCAGAAGCAGTACGCCCAGGCGATCACCGAATACCGCCAGGTCGTCGCCGGCAGGGCCCGCGACGAAAACGCCGCCCGCGCCCAGTTCCAGCTCGGCGAGTGCCTCCTCCTGATGAACAAGCTCGACGATGCGGTCAAGGAACTGATCCGCGTCGAGTCCAAGTACGACTTTGCGAAGTGGAAATCGAAGGCCCTGGTCGAGATCGGGCGCGTCGCCGAAATGCAGAAAAGGCCTCACCACGCGATCGCACGGTACAAGGAAGTGATCAAACGCTACCCCGAGACCAGCGCCGCGGCCGTGGCGAAGACCCTGTTGAGCAAACTCCAGTAGTTTTACCGGTAACTCTTGAGAAGGAAACCTTACCTATGTCAGACGTGAGAACAGCGACAATTCGCATCGTGATGGTATCGGCCCTGTTTGTGGGGCTCTTGGCTGCCGGGGCGTCCCTGGCCCAGGAACTTGACGCCGGCGGACAGGGCGACGCGGGCCAGCAGGTCGAGAAGCCCGACGACCTGAGCCTGCTGGACCTGCTGGTCAAGGGCGGCCCGGTGATGATCCCGATCGGGCTCTGCTCCGTGCTGGCCGTCGCGTTCACGATCGAGCGGCTGATCAGCCTCAAGCGCGAGAAGGTCATCCCGCGGATCTTCCTGGACGGACTGGCCGGTGCGTTCGGCGGGGCCCAGGACATCGACGCGGGGATGGCCTACTGCGACGAGAACCCCTCGCCGCTGAGCAACATCTTCAAGTCCGGCATCAACCGCCTGCCCCAGGGCCCCGAGGCGATGGAGAAGGCCATCGAGGACGCCGGCGGGCGCGAAGTGGCCAAGATGAAGCGGTCGCTCAAGCCGCTGTCGGTCATCGCCAACGTCTCGCCCCTGCTGGGCCTGCTGGGTACGGTGTACGGCCTGATCACGGCCTTCCAGACCGCCACCGCCGGCGGGGCCGACGAAAAGGCCAACACGCTGGCCACCGGCATCTACGAGGCCCTGGTGACCACCGCGGCGGGGCTGACGCTGGCGATTCCCGTGCTGATCGTCTACGCCCTGCTCAACACGAAGGTCGACGTCCTGGTCGACCGCATGGACGAGGAGGCCCTGGGCTTCATCGAGCACGCGGCGTACGGCAAGCCGCTGCCGTCGTCTACCGTTGCAGCCGAGGCCGTCGAGGCCGCCGAGATGGCCGATGAGGGTGAGGTCGAGGCCGTCGTAGAGGCCAAGGGAGACGACGAATGAAGATACCCCGCACCGAAGAGCCCGACGGCGCCATCATCAACATCTCGTCCCTGCTGGACGTGATGTTCATCCTGTTGATCTTCTTCATGGCCACCACGACCTTCGAGAAGGAGCGCGACAAGCTGGAGCGCGATCGGAAGGTCAACCTGACCCGTGACACCAACAAGCGGACGACCCTGAGCACGCAGCGCAAGACGCTGGTCATCAACGTCCGCAGCGCCCACCGAAACCCCGACGAGGGGCTCTACGTGGTCCTCGGGCGACAGGTCGACCTCAAGCAGATTCAGAAGATGGTCCAGGACGCCCTGCAGGCCGACGCCGACTACAAGGTGCTTGTCCGGGGCGACAAGCTGGCCTACCACGGGCAGGTCGCCCGCGCCGTCTCGGTCTGTCAGGAAGCCGGCGTCAAGGAAGCCAACTTCGCCTATATGACCTCAACTGACGAGTAGTCCCGTAGCGGAGAAGCCCTCAACCGCCCTTATGGAGCCGGTGATGAGTGATGAAGCAACAATCGACGTAGGAACGCCCCAGGCCAGGCCCAAGGTCCGCCCGGCGGCGCATCGCGCCAGCCGATGGTGGTGGGCGCTGTGGGTCCCGCTGATCCTGATCGCGCTGGCGGGGATCGGCGTGGCGGTCTTTGCGGCGGCCTGGCCCGACGTGTGGAAGGCCCACACCGGGCGCAACGGGTTCGAGGCGCTGGACGGTAACGGCGTGACCGAGATCATGGCCTGGGCCGAGCCCGAACTGCTCGCCGGCGACGTCAACGACGAGCCGCACAACTTCTCGACAACGATCTCGGATGACGGCAAGACGATGATCTTCGCCCGCCGCAGCACGCGCGGCGACATGGACCTGTACATCACCCGGCGCGACGAGGCGGGCGACGACTGGGCCGAACCCAAGGCCCTCGAACTGCTCAACACCGTCGATAACGAGACGACCCCCGAACTGGTGCCCGCATCCAACAGGCTGATCTTCGCCTCGGATCGCGTCGACGGCTTCGGCGGGTACGACCTGTGGGTCACCACGCTGGGCGAAGAGGGCTGGACCGAGCCGGTGAACCTCGGCCCGCGGGTCAACAGCGAGTTCAACGAGCGGGGCCCGTGCATGGGCCTGAAGCGCAACCAGTTGTTCCTCGTCTCGGACCGTCCCAAGCGGTCGATGCGAACCGGCGACCGGAGGCGATACTGGGAGGCGTTGCGCGACGGCATTCAGGAGGGCGACTACGACATCTTCTGCCTCGACAAGATCGTCTTCCCGCGCAGTTCGAATCCCCTGCGCGACAGCCGATACCGCGAGTCGGTCATCGTCGACCTGGGGGGCAGCATCGAGACCGAACGGGCCGTCCGGGCCGCACTGGACTGGATGGCCAAGAACCAGGAGCCCGACGGGCGCTGGGACTGCGCCAAGCACGGCGGCGGGAAAGGGGAGGACATCGCCGCGACCTCCATGGCGGCCCTGAGCTTCCTCGGCTGGGGAGCGAGGCACGACCAGGAGGACACGGACTACCACGAACCGATGAAGAAGGCCGTTGCGTGGCTTCTGGCCGAAGGCACCAAGCGCAAGGGCGACTTCTCCAAGGGCGTCAGTCACGGCATGTACGGCCATGGGGCGGCCGCGATCGCACTGGCCGAAACGTATCTGGTGACGAAGGACCCGGCCATCGAGCCCGTGCTCAAGCAGGCGATCGATATCATCATCAAGGCCCAGCACCGCAAACTGGGCGGATGGCGATACACGACGACGTCGAACGATTGCGACACGTCGGTGGTGGGGTGGCAGATCCTGGCGCTGCGCAGCGCGAGACTGGCCGGCATCGAGGTGCCCGACGAGTGCTTTACCCTCTGCGCCAAGTGGATGGACCGCGCCTCCAGCGGCGAGCACAAGGGGCTGTACGGCTACCAGAACGGATCGCCGAAGGATGCGATGACCGCTGAGGGCATGTTCATCCAGCAGATCCTCGGCGCCTCGCCGCCTGAGGCCCGCCAGATCGAGTCGGCCCAGTACCTCATCAAGAACCTGCCCGTCGAGAAGGCCGCGCCCGACCGAAAGGGCAAACGCAAGCGTCGCGGCGGGACCAACCTGTACTACTGGTACTACGGCTGCCTCGCGATGTACCAGCAGCAGGGCCCGATGTGGACCGAGTGGAACGACGCGGTCAAGCCCCTCCTGCTGGACCTGCAGGCCAAGAGCGGCCCCAACGCCGGCACGTGGGAACCGGGCGCCTGGCGTCAGTCCGGGCGCGTGGTGGGCACGGCGTTTGCCACCCTGTCGCTGGAGGTCTACTACCGCTACCTGCCCATGTACAACACCGAGTGGCAGGGCAAGAAGCTCCAGGGCGACAAGAAGAGCACGAGCAAGACCGTCAAGGAACTGGTCGCCGCCTCGAGGCCCGCCGCGCGGGCCGTCTCGCACACCACGCCCCTGCTGGCGCGATGGGTCGAGGCGCTCAGATCCCCGTTTACCGAAGGGGCCCTGACGTTCAGCGCCCAGGGCGACTGGGCGTATTTCAGCTCCAATCGCTCCGGCGGGACCGGCGGATACGACATCTACCGCGCGCGAGTGGTCCAGGGCATCATCCAAAGCCGCCCCGAAAACGCGGGCGATCCGATCAACTCCGCCGATCACGAACTGTCGCCCGAGTTGACCGCCGACGGCCAGGAACTGATCTTCTGCTCCAATCGCCCACACGATGGCCAGCGCCTTGGCCTGCTGTACCACACCAGGCTGACGCCGATCTCGGACGTCCAGAAGGCGCTGGCCTGGCTCGATGCGAACAAGTGGTGGGTGCTCGGTCTGCTGCTCGGGCTGGCCGCGCTGATCGCGCTGCTGATCTGGTATCTCACCAGCGAGAACCGCGAGAGATTGAGCCTGCTGGCCCGCTGCCTGCTGTGCTCGGCGGCCCTGCATGCGGCCCTGCTGGTTGTCCTGAGCATCTACATGCTCGCCCAGGAACTGATCAAGCCCCCGGGAGGCGACCCGCAGGAGATCAGCATCAACGCCGACGCCTTGGCCAGCGAGAAACTCGCCCTGGAGATCCGCGAGCAGGTCACCGAACTGCAGAACAACCCGCAGATTGTCCGCGTGGTCGCCCAGCGCGATCCGATGCCGCTGCCCAATATGGCCTCGGACCAGATCGCCCCGGCGGTGATGGCCCGGTCCACCGTGCCCATCGAGCGCCCGGACCTGAACATCAAGACGACCGAAGTCACCGTTGCCGAACCGGTCCAGCGCCCCACGCCCAAGCCGATGAAGGTCTCCAAGCGGATCACGTTCAAGACCGAGATCGACCTGGAGATGAAGCCCGAGACCCCGACCAACGTCGCCGCCAAGTCGACCGACGTACCCGTGGTCGCCCCCTTCTCCGCCGGGTCCCCCGTGCCCACGATGTCCGAGGTCGCCGATGCGCCTCTGCGCGAGGACGCTACGCCTGCCAAGGCGGCCGTCCCGTCGCCCACCGCGGCGGCGAAGGACATCGAAACCGAGTGGCGGACCCAGACGGCCGAGTCGGCAGCCAAGACCGGGGCGGCTAGGTCGCGCGTCGCCAGGTTCAAGGGCTTTACGGTTCCCACGCCTGAGGCGGACCTCGAGGCCCGTCCGGGCGGGGGCAGGAAGGGCGGAACGGCGACTCCCGGCGCCACGGCGCAGTTCTCCTCCGGTCGATCCGGGGCCACGATGGCGTCAGGCCCGGCGGGCACGGCGCTGACGAAGAACGCGGCCCCCGCGGGGTCGGCTGTCGGCACGCTGGACGCCAAGCCCGGACAGCTCGCCGCCTCCGGCGACCTGCCCGGCGAGGGCAGGCCCCGTCTGCGGGGGCCCGGTGTGGAACTGTCGAGGCATATCCCGCGCCTGCCCATCGGCGATACGATGGAACTCGAAGCGCCCGCCGACCGGAAGAGCAACTACTTCGCCCGCCAGTTGGCCAACCGCAAGAATATCGGGCGCCTCGGCGGCAGCGACGAGACCGAAGCGGCCATCGGCAGGGCGATTGACTGGCTGACGGCCAACCAGGAACCGGACGGGCGGTGGGACTGCGCCAGGCACGGCGGGGTCAAGGGACACGACAACGCCACCACCGGGCTGGCCATGCTCGTCTACTACGGCTGGAACATCAAGCACACCGCCGCCACCGGCGAGAGCCAACTGGACATCACGCGGCGCAAGGCGATCACCAAGGCCCTCAACTGGCTGATCCAGCGTGTCGGGGCCGACGGCGACCTGACCGGCGGGACCAGCAACGGGATGTACGACCAGGGCATCGCGACGATGGCGCTGGCCGAGGCGTACGGGCTGACGCGAGACCCCGCCCTGTACGAGCCGCTGCGGCGGACGACGAACTTCATCATCAGGGCCCAGAGCAAAGAACACGGCGGGTGGCGGTACGGAGCGAACTCGCGCGACGGCGATACGTCGGTGGTGGGGTGGCAGGTGATGGCGCTGACCAGCGCCCGGATGGCGGGCGTCCGCGTGCCGGAAGAGCCCTTCCACCGCGCCCAGCGCTGGCTGGCCCACGTGGCCGACCCGAGGAACAAGGGACGATACGGCTACACCAAGGGCAACAATGTCTCGCCCACGATGTCTGCCGAGGCGATGTTCTGCCAGCAACTGCTCGGCGTCAAACCCACTGACGAACGGATGGTCGGCACGGCGGAGTATCTCAAGATCAACCTGCCCTCGATGGACAAGGCCGCCAAGAAGGCCCGGAATGCCAACTACTACTACTGGTACTACGGCTGCCTCTCGATGTTCCAGCACCAGGGCCCGGCCTGGGAGACTTGGAACGAGCAGATGAAGAAGGTCTTCCTCGCCACCCAGGAGCGCGTGGGCAAAGACGCGGGGTCCTGGCCGCCGAACGGAAGATGGACCGGGAAGAGCGGCGGCGGGCGCGTGATGTCGACGGCCATGAGCGCCCTGTCCCTCGAGGTCTACTACCGTTACCTGCCCATGTACCACCGCCGCCCGAGCCCGCTGGCCAAGGACAAGGACAAGTCCTCCGAGTGACGGCGGCCGACAGCCATGGAGACGACCCGGCGACATTCTTACATTCTCAAGAATGTGAGAATGTCGTGACGCATGAATCGAACCCCGAACACTGGTCGGACCTTTTCAGGAGCATTGCACCATGAACAACGCGACAGGTAGAGTTCTCACCGCCGTACTGGCCTCGCTGGTCTGTCTTTCGATGCTCGCCCCGGCCCCGGCCCGCGCCGCATCGGACGCGCGAAAGATACTGGACGCTTACGGCTGCGAGAGCGGCCTGTTCGTCGTCGTCGGCTGCGGGCAGGCCGGCGCGTCGGAGTTGGCGGTCGACCTGGGCGCTAACGGCAACTCCCTGGTCCACGTGATCGCTGCCGACGCGAAGGAACTGGCCGCCGTCAAGGCCGCCATCGCCGCCGCGGGCGTCAAGGGCTGCGTCACGGTCGAGCAACTCGGCCTGGCCAGGCTGCCTTACCGCGACTACATGGTCAACGTCATGGTCGTGATGGACACCGCCCGGGCCGCCAAGGCCGGCCTGACCGCTGCAGAAACCAAGCGCTGCATGGCGCCGTACGGGCGCCTCGTCACGTGCACCGGCGGGAAGATCGCCAGGATCGAGGAGATCCCGCTGCCCAAGGCGATGGACGTCTGGACGCACCAGTACCACGGGGCCGACGGGATCCCGGCATCCAGCGACGCGGTGTTCGACCTGCCGGTGGGCTTCCGCTGGAACGCGGGGCTTCCGATGAACTTCGACAATCCCCAGCGATCGGCCAACCGGTACTCCGCCACCCGCGGGCTGGTGCTCAACGACGGACGCTGCTTCACGATCACGACCGCCGTCGCCGAGAACCTCGGGGCGACCTGGAAATCGGCGTACGGCACGGACCAGTACCTGACCTGTCGCGACGCCTTCAACGGGCGCATGATCTGGCGGAAGAAGATCGGCGGGACGTATTACGGCGGGCTCTACATCGAGAACCTCGCGCCGCTGGTTTCGATCGGGCGTCACGTGTACGTCGCGGGCGACAACGGCAAGATGCGGGTGATCAGCACGCGGACGGGCAAGACGCTGCGCGAACTGCCCACCACGTACATCCCGGGCGTGATCGCGGCGTCGAAGGGCATTGTGGTGGCCGCCACGTGGAAGGGGGGCAAGTCGATGGGGTCGATCCGCCGTTACGACCGGCGCCGCATGGACTGGGCCATCGCCACCGGAACCGTGGAAGCCTACGACGACAAGACCGGAAAGAAACTGTGGCAGACCGACGTGCTGGGCACGTCCCTCCGGATTGCCGACGGGCGCATCTTCGTCGTCAGCCGGGACACCAATGACAAGATCGAAGAGGCGCACAACCGGCGCGGCAAGGGCAAGGACGGGCCTGCACGCCCCGCCCAGAAGGTCGTCGCCCTGGACCTGGCCGGGGGCAAGGTGCTGTGGGAGACCTCTGACGAGTCCTTCAACGCCAAGGGCCAGACCATGACGCTCGAAGCGGCCGGCTTCGGCGCGGTGGCGGTGGCGCACGGGAATCGCAACACGGTGGCGCTGCTGTCGGCCGAGACGGGCAAGGTCTTGGACAAGGCCCAGGCCGGCCAGGCGGGCAAGAACTTCTTTCGCTTCCGAGGCCACATCTGCACGCCGGTGATGCGCGTCGGCGAGATCCACCTGACCAATCGCGGCGGGAGGATATCCAAGGGCAAGGAAAGCCAGACCTTCGGCGGGGCGAGGGCGGGATGTCTGACCGGCACCGTGCCGGGCTACGGCGCGGGCTACATCTCGCAGAACTGGTGTCGCTGCAGCCCGGCGCAGATCCCGGGCCTGCTGGCGATCGCGCCGATCGGCAAGATCCCGACGCCCGAGGAGATGGAAGTGGCCACCACGCCGGTGGCGTCGGCGGAGTACGACGAGGCGGCCGACGGGATTGCCAGCCCCTCGATGTGGACCTCGTTCCGCGGAAACGCGACGCGATCCAGCAGCGTCGGATGCGACATCGCGGCCAAGGTCTCCGTGGCGTGGACGGCGACCGTCGCAGCGAAGAAGACCGACGGCACGGTCCGGCGGGACTGGCGTGCCTTCCTCAACACGCGCCTGACGGCCCCGGTAACCGCGGGCCGCCTGGTGATCGTCGCCGATATCGATCACAACGAGTTGATCGCCGTCGACGCCGAGTCCGGCAGCGTCAGGTGGCGCTTCATGACCGGCGGGCGGATGGACACCTCGCCCACGCTGTACAAGGGCATCTGCCTGGCCGGCGACCGCACGGGCTACGTCTACGCGATCAAGGCCAAGACGGGGCAACTGATCTACAAACTCCGCATCGCCCCTGACGAGAAGCGCATGATGTCGTACGGCAAGGTCGAGTCGGTCTGGCCCGTCATCGGCGGGGTGATGGTCGCCAAGGGCAAGGCCTACGCGTCGGCCGGACGCACCCAGGGCTCGGACGGCGGACTGCTGGTCAGGGCCTTCGTGCCGGAAACGGGCAAGGTCCTGTGGTCGAAGGCCGCCTCCCGCAATGACCGCGGCGCGAGGCGGAATGACGCGCTGGCGCTGCATAACAACGTCGCGATGGTCATGGGCAACTGCTTCGACCTGGACAAGGGCGAAAAGGGCAGCGCCGGCAAGGGTCCGGCCATTCTGAGCAGTCTGGAAGGCCTGTACAGTTGGAACTGGACACGTCTGGGGCATCGCAAGTTCGGGGCGATCGGCTTCGGCGGGGCCAAGGGCGACACCGTGAGTTGGAGCGACACCCACGTCGCCGTCTGCGATAACCGCAACAACCTGTCGCTTTCCGAGATCGGCGCCGGCAAGCCGAAGCGCACGTGGGGCCTGCCCGTGGCCAAGGACCGCCAGGTGACCTCGCTGGTCATCTGCAACAACGTCGTCGTGATCGGCGGCGCGCTGGCCGGCGCGGATCAGACGCGCGGCTTCGTCCAGGCGATCGCCCTCGACAGCGGCAAGCCGGTCTGGGACAAGACGTTTGATTCCCGCCTGGCCTTCAACGGGCTGGCCATCGACAACGGCCGGATCATGGCCTCCTTCGACGACGGCAGCGTTGTCTGCCTGAAGTAGCAGTCATGGGGTCAGAGCGCCATTAGTACGACAGCGCTAGTTTTGCTCAAGAAGCGTGCGGGGGGGTGTCGATAGG
>CAZVEV010000076.1:0-21330 GCA_964625865.1 uncultured Planctomycetaceae bacterium
CAAATCGCTTGCGGTGCAGTTTGACGGCACGGAACCGGGGCTGGGCGCGATGGGCGTTCTGGCCGACCGGGACCTGTCCAGCGGGAACTTTGCCGGCGCGGCGGCCCAATACACCGTGCTCCAGGCCGCTGCGGACTATCCCAAACGCGACGAGGCGGCGGCCAAGCTGCGACTGACCGGGGCGATGATGGGACGGCTTATCGGCAAGCCGGTCACCAGGCCGGTCGTCCTGCCCGGCGGAACATTCACACCCGAACAGTTCGAGCAGATGGTCACGCGGCTGGCCGCCGACCGTAAGGGCCACGGCGTCCCCGGCACGGCCAGACCCGCCGGACCGCCGCCGGAGGGCACGACGGCGAAACTGACTCACCTGGCGGACTTGGCGCCGGTGACCAGCATCTATCGGGACACGGGCGGACCGCCCACCAGTTTCGCCACCGACGAGGCCCGGATCGCGATCAGCCATGGGGTGAGGCTCTACGTCTCCGACTCGGCGGCGGGCAAACTGCTGTGGTCCACGCCCACGCCGGACAAGGACAGTTTCAGCCGCTGGCCCAAGGACGGCTATCTGCGGGCACCGGCGCGAATCCTCCGCGTCGGCCAAACGTTCGTCGTTCGCACACCCGAGATGGGCGAGTTGGCGTGCTTCGAGGCGGCAAGCGGCAAGGCGGTGTGGAAGAGGTCATACGACCATCGCATCCTGTCGGACCCGGTTCGGGTCGGCTCGTCACTCGTCGTCATCACCGCGAGGTACGGCGACGACGGGGCGCTGTTCGTGCGACGAATCTCGCCCCGGACCGGCGAATCGTCCGTCGCACGCCGCCTGATGCGCCTCCGCGACGAGTGGCCTCCCCTGGGACGCCCGGCGGTGATCGGCGAGACGATGCTTCTGCGATCGGCCGGCGGCCTGATCAACTGCGACCTGCACGGCACGATCCGGTGGGCCAGACGACTGCCCCTGCTTCCCGCCGAGGCCCTGCCCGAATTCCACACCCACGCCGCACGGGACGACATGATCGTCCTGAACGACCGTCACGTCATCTTCACCGCCCCCGGCTCGCCGCGGATCGCCTGCGTGGAGATCGCTACCGGCCTGCCTGTCTGGTCACGCATGATCCCCGCGCCGGTCCGTCTGGTCGGCCTGGTTGCCGGCCGCCTCGCTATCGCCGAGCCGGACCGCATCAGCGTGCTGGACCCTCGCGACGGGAAGACACAGTGGAGCCGAACCTTCGAGGCCGCGGGCGAGTGGGACGTTCTTCCGGCAGGAAACGACACGCTGCTTCTGGTCAGGCTCAAGAAGCCCGTTTCCCGGAAGACCCCGCCGATCGGGCGAAGCCTCCGGTGGATATCCGCCCGGAACGGTCGGTTCGTCAAGGAGATCCCGATCGACGGGGACCTGACGGTGTATGAGACCGCCAGGCTCTTCGGTGACGCCAAGCGCGTATTCGGCCTGGCCAACTTCACCGGCAGGAGTTCGTCCAAGGGCAAGGTCTTCATGATCGAGATCGCCCCGTAGCATCCCGGCTAAGGGGTCTGGCCGCGCCGTGGCCGCACGCGGCCGGAAAAAACACCCTTGCCCCCTACCTACACGGCCAGACGCGGCCAGAGGGCGTGGCCGGGCTCCTGTGACGGTCCCGACTATTCCAAGTATGGCCATGGTGCCGTGGTTTGACGCGAAGCGGCAACCACGTGAGCGCCACGTTGGGGGTATCCGGCGATACGTGGTTGCCGCTTCGCGTCAAGCCACGCCACCCATGTAATTGGCACGGGCGCCGTTATCGCAGACGTCGCGTCACGGTGCGCTGCTGGAGGTAGTCGGCCAGGATCTCCGCCATCGAACGGGACGTGTCGGCCAGCAGACGCTCGCAGTGGTTGGCCTGGCAGATGGCGTCCAGGCGGTCGGTGAACCGCTTCAGGACGTCGAGGTAGGCCTGGCGGATGTCGTCGGGGCGCGTGAGGAACTGCTCGTCGGTCTCCAGGCCGACAAACCGCACCGTGCCGGGCAGTTCAAACGTCAATTCGTCACGATGGAGCACGTGGACGAGTACGACTTCGTGCTTCTCGTACCGCAGGCGCTGGATGGCCTGTTCGAGGTCGTCCAGGTCCACGAAGAAATCGCTCATGATGATGACGATCCCGCGTCGGTGGGCCCGGTTGGCCAGGGCCAGCAGGGGCTCGCTGATGGCCGTCTTTTCCCTGGGCTCGACCGCGTCGAGGACCTCGGTCATCTGGATCATCTGCGCCATGTTCGTCGACGGGCGCAGTTGGTGGCGCTCGACGGTGTCGAACGTGGAGAAGCCCACCTTGTCCGACTGTTCGATAATCAGGTGCGCCAGCGTCATCGCCATCCGCGAAGCGTAGAGCAGCTTCTGCTGGTCTTCGGTCCCGTAGCGCATGGACGCCGAGATGTCCAGCAGGATGTGGCAGACCAGGTTGGTCTCCATCTCGTACTGCTTGATGTAGAGCTTCTCGTGGCGGAAGTACGCCTTCCAGTCCAGGTGGCGGATGTCGTCGCCGGGGACGTACTCGCGGTGCCCGGCAAACTCGACGGCAAAGCCGTGGAACGGCGACTTGTGCGCCCCGGCCAACGTGCCCTCGACCAGTTCGCGCGGCACGAAGTCCATCGCCGCCAGGCGGCCGAGCACTTCCGGCTTGATGTATCGACTCAGTACGGTCTTGGCCATGGGCTCACGCCTTCGGTGCTTCGTAAACCGCGTCGGCCGGGATCGCCTCCAGCAGAAGCTCGATGATCTTCTCGTTGCTCACGCCCGCCGCCAACGCCGCGTAGTTCGGACGGATTCGGTGGCGCAACGCCGGGGCGATGACCGCCTGGACGTCTTCGACCGACGCGTGATACCGCCCCTGCAGCAGGGCGCGGGCCTTGGCACAGGCGATCAGCGTCAGCACGCCGCGGGGGCCGGCGCCCCAACTGACCCACTTGTTGACGAAGTCCGGCGCCTCGGGCGTGCCCGGGCGCGACGCGCGCACCAGCGACCACGAGTAGCCCACCACCTGGTCGCAGGCGGGCATGCGCATGACCATCTGCTGGGCCGCGACGATGTCGTCGCTCGTCATCACCGGTTCGATTTTGGGCAGCTCGCCCGACGTGACGCGGCGCGCGATGTCCCACTCCTGGGCGCCGGTGGGGTAGTCGACCTTGATGTACAGCAGGAAGCGGTCCAACTGCGCCTCGGGCAGCGGGTAGGTACCCTCCTGCTCCAGCGGGTTCTGCGTCGCCAGGACGAAGAACGGGTCGGGTAGCGTATAGTCGTCGCCGCCGGCCGAGATCATGCGCTCCTGCATGGCCTCCAGCATGGCCGCCTGCGTCTTGGGGGGCGTACGGTTGATCTCGTCGCCCAGGACGATGTTGGCGAAGATCGGGCCGCGTACGAACTCGTACCGCCGCTCGCGCGTGACCGGGTCTTCCTGGAGCACGTCCGTGCCCGTGATGTCCGAGGGCATCATGTCGGGCGTGAACTGGATCCGGTGGAACGACAGGTTCAAACCGTCGGCCAGCGTGTGGACCATGAGGGTCTTGGCGATGCCGGGGACGCCCTCGAGGAGGGCATGGCCGCGGGCGAGGACGGCAATGAGCATCTGCTCGATCACCTCGTCCTGCCCGACAATGACCTTGGCCATCTCGGTTCGCAGTGTGGCGCAGGCGGCCTCCCACTTTCCGATCTCGGCTACGTCGTCCTGACCCGGGGTTGCTGTCTTCTCGTTCATTCGTTTTCTCCAAGCACATCCGTGGCACAGCCGCTGGGGCTGTGTTGAATTCTCACGGGCCTGAGGCCCGCGCCACTGTCATCAGTCCTGATCCTCGAAGTATCGCCTCAGTAATTCCTCGTACCCTTTGGGCATCGTCGTCTTGCCCCGGCTCTTGACCGCATCGCGAACGCCCGGGGGCAGCGAGGCGAACCATGCACGTCCGCGGGCGCCTCGCGCGGCCTTGTCGGCCGTATCCGCTCCGTCCTCGCCGCCGGCCGACTCGCCCTCCTGCGTTTCCTTATATTCGGCCGAGCCCTGCAGGCGCTCGGCGTTTTCCATGTTCGGCCCCTCCCCGCCCATGGAGAATCCGCCCGCCTCGCCGCCCGGCCCGCCCATGCCGGGCATCTGGCCCATCCCCATCCCCATGCCCTGGCCTTGACCTTGCCCCATGCCCATGCCTTGGCCCTGACCCTGGCCTTGCCCCATGCCTTGGCCCTGCCCTTGGCCTTGACCTTGGCCCTGGCCCTGGCCCTGACCTTGGCTCTGGCCCTGACCTTGACCGGCGGCTGCGGCGGCCTCGGCGGCACCGGCGCCGGCGGCGAGCATCTGGGCCGTGCCCATCGGTGAAGACGGCGTCATGCCCGACCCCATCGGCGTGCCCCCGCCCGGCATCCCGCCCTGGCCCTCGCCCGGACCCTGGCCCTGGCCTTCGCCCTGACCTTCACCTTGGCCTTCACCCTGGCCTTCGCCCTGACCTTCGCCCTGGCCTTCGCCTTCACCTTCGCCCTCACCCTGACCTTCGCCGAGGGTTGAGGCGATCTCGGCGGCGTCGCGGATGGGCTTGTTCGCCACTTCGCTGCCACCGGTCATGTTCTCTACCGCCTGCCCCATCTCCGCCAGCGTACCGGCATGCTGATCCATCGCCTTGGCCAACTGCCCCTCGGCGGCCTGTCCGGCCTGCGGATCGCCCGCCGCGGCGTTGATGGCGGCGGCGGCCTTCGTGATGGCCGCAACGGTCGTCTCCTGGGCTTGGGCCGTCTCGCGAAGGCGCTCGGCCTCGATGAGCAGACGCTCAAGGTCTTCGCGCTTGATCTCCGCGAGTATCCTGGCCCGCTGGGAATCACGATCGCCCTTGGGATGGACGTCGGCCCCACGGTGCAGTGCGGCGGCCACGCCGGGCGTGTTGTCGAACGCTTTGTCCGCCAGCGCCCGCGTCTGGGCGACCGACGGTGCGGCCGGCGCGTCGAGCAGTTTGCCCAACTCGCCCTGGAGCGAGATAACGCCGGCAAGTTCCTTCTTGACGTCCTTTATCAGCGCGGCGGCGGTGGTGACCATCGCCTTGCGAACCTTGATGGTCGCAGCATCGAGCTTTCCGGCGATTTCGTTGGCGGATTTGGCATCGCTGTCTCGCAGCCCCAACTCCTTCGCAAGCTTGGCCGCCTCGTCGGCTGCGGTCTTCAGGGGGCCCGCCGCATCCGGAGCGGTCACCGCGACGCCCTTGGCGATCTTCGCCGCAATCTGGGCTACCTTGGCCATCTCCTCACGGGTGTAGGCCTTCTCGTCCTCTTCCAGCCTGCCGGCCCGAATCTCCCGGGCCATGTGTCCGGAGGCGGCGTAGGCGCGGTCGAGGACCTCCGCGGCGCGATTGAGTTCGCCCAGTGTCGTGCTCAGGGCGTAGATACGGGCCATCACGGCCCCTTCTCGCACCTCGCCCACGGCGTGACGGACCCCGCGATCGCTCAGCGCAACCTTCGTGGAGCTGTCGGCGGCCCCCTCGGTCAGCGCCTTGGCGGCCGCCCCCGCCATTTCGGCAGCCGTGCGTATGCGAGACGTCACGATCCGCGTCAGTTCGCGATCACCGGCAATCGTCGTCAGGTCCTTCTGGATCTTCGTCTCGATCGCCGCCGCTTTGGCCCGGTCGCTGCCGGCCAGGGCGGTCGCCTGTCCATGTGTCTTGGCCACGGCTCGCACCGCGTCCAGAATGGCCAGCAGCTTCTTGTGGAGCTGCATGAGTTCCTCGGCCGAGCGGTCTCGCTCCAGGTCGATCTGCCGCTCAAGTTCCTCCAGCAACTGTGCCAGCGCGCCGATCACCCGCCCCTGCTCGGTCAACGTGCGCGGTTTGCTCTTGGAGAAGATCTCCCGCCGCGCGGTCTCGGAGGCGGCGATGGCGATGTCGGTCAGGCGCGTGCAGGTTTCGTTGGTGCCCACCAGGACGATCAGGCCGCGGAGCGAGTCGGCAATGGAGCCTTGCTCGGCGATCCACTGGGTAACGCCGGCGTCGGTGAACTGGCCGGTGCGAACCGTGTTACGCAGCGTCTCCTGGCGTTCCAGGAGCTTGGTCACCTGCTCCTGGGCCAGAAGCAGTGAACTGCGCGTTCGGATCTGCAGGGCGGCGAGGACCTTCTCCAGGTCCACGATGATCGCCTGCTGCGTCTTGCCGGCATCGATGAACTCTGTGGTCGTCAGTTGGCCTGCGGCCCGGGCCATGGCGTCGGCCACGCCGGCCGACCGCAGCGTCCGCCCGGCTTCGGCGGCCAACGAGCCCAGATCGCCCGCCTGGTCGGCAGCGACTTTCAGGACCTTGTCGAGGCTGACGCACAGGAGGCCCAGGGCCTTCTGCGACTGGATAGCGGTGGCGACGGCCCGTTCGTTCTCGTCATTCAGGCCGAGGGTCTCGGTGTGGATCGCCTTCTGCGTGGCGATCAGGAACCGCGTGCGGTCAACCAGTTCGGCCAGTTGCCTCCGCAGTCGCAGCCGCTCCCGCTCGGCAAGAATGCTCACCAGAATCTCGTGCATCTCCTTCTGGGCGGCTTTGTAGAGTTTCGTCCGATCGTCGCCTCGGGCGGCGCGGGCCTCGGTCAGCAGGTTCACCGCAGCGGTCATTCTCTTACGGACGAGGTCCGCCGACCGCGCCTTCATCTCCTTCAGGTGGCCATACAGAGGCAGGTTGACCATCTGGTTCTCTTCGAGCTGCTTCATCTGCGTCCGCAGGACGCCCTCGAGCAGTTCCTGCATGAGGCGCCGTGCCCTCGCCTGATAGCCGCGCTGGCGATCGAGGATCTGCGTATCACCGTTGGTCCCGGCCTGACCCGGCGCGAACTGCACCAGGGCCGCCAGAACGGTCAGCACCACCAGCGCCGCACACCACATCGGTTGTCTTCGCATGGTCATTTTCCTGCCTCCACCTGGGCGCGGAGTACCTCGTCCAGCTTCCTGTCCATCTGTTCGGTCAGGCGGGCCATGGCTTCTTCGACGCCCTGACGGTCGCTGACCTCGAAGACCCACTTCTCCGACCGCCTGGCCTTGCCCGCGAACTCGCCCCGGTGGTCCACCGCCTCGATGGCGACCGACACCTGGTAGCCCTTCTGGACGTTCAGGTTCGCCAGGTTCAGCCGATACGACCCGTCCCATCCGGCATGTTTGCCCTTGATGCGGGCAATCACTTCCGGCGGCTGCGGCGTCTGCTTGCCGTCAGCGTCTATCACCGCCACGTGCAGCGTGATATGGTCCAGCGCGTAATCGTCAAACGCCCGGTATCGCAGTTCGGGTGCCGCCGTGGGCACGACGCGGCGGGAGTAGGCCGCGATCGCCGCACGCGGCGCCAGGTCCGCCGAGACGTACACCAGCCCGCGAACGGGGTTCTCGGGGCTCAGGCCGTCGGTGTCGGTGAGGCGGACCTCGAACCGCACCATCTCGTCGACCCTTGCCAGCGGCCCGTCGGACTCATCGAGCACCAGCGCTTCTCCGCGGCGGGTCAGGTTGAACGTCCGGTTGTCCTTCTCGATAGTCAACGTTCCCGAAGCGATGGGCTTGCTGGCGGTGACAATCGGGATGACCTTGGCCCCTTCGGGCACGATCACATGCCGCCGGTTGTCCGATCGCGGCGGGGTCTTGCCGCGAGCGTACGCGGGAACGACGACCTCCATGTCGAGGTCCACACGAGGCAGGGGCACGACCTGCAGCTTCCGCGTGACCGGATATGCATCGCCCAGATGCACCGTGTAGGACAGGTCCTCCAGTACGCGGTCCAGCGTGCCGGTGTACAGGCCCGCCGTGGCAGAGTCTGCCACCAGTTTGATGGTGGCGTCGGCGCCGCTTTCGGCGCCCTCGACGCGGACCTCGCCCGACTCGGGCAGGAGGCCTCCGCCCCGGACGAGGAAGGTCACGGCGCTGCCTTCGGCCACCTTCTTGCCCGCCGACTCGACCGTGACAGACTCGATGGTCGTCCGCGTCGGATAGCGGGCCTCGCCCAGGACCAGGCGGGTCAGGAAAGCGCCCGTGTGACCCGAGTACAGCACGCCGGGCACGAGACAGACCGCCGCCGTAACCACGCAGACCATCAGTCGTCGCATCAGGTCGCGGCGAGAGAAGCCTTCCAGGAAGTTCAGGCCCGAGGCCGAGCGGCCCGTCTGCTCAACGACGACCTCCCGCAGTTGCTCCGAGCCGTACTGCGGTCGTCCGTCGTCGTCAAACTCGATCGCTGCCACGAGGTTCGAGTGCAACCCCTGCCTGTTGTCGACCAAAACCGCCAGGGCCGCGTCCGTCTCGCGAACCCGCAGCGCCGGCACGAGGAACCGTCGGATCGCCCAGACCGCCACACCGGCAAGGGCCACCAGCACGATGCCCCGTTCCAGACGGTCCATGCCGATCCCGTAGTCCAGCACGAACGCCGCCGCCAGCGCCCACAGCAGGATGCTCAGGACCGTCGATCCCATCATTCCCAGCCGGACCGTCGACCTGAACAGTCGCAGTCGGGCTAGTCCGGCTCGCACTTTTGGCAGTCGCTTCATGGTCTTATTGCAGGTTCAGTAGCTTTCGGGTTGCCCACTCGCCCAGCATCAGAATCAGGCCGACCGCGAGCACCAGCCACGTGTTCCACAACTGCACGCGACGGTCGCTGAGTTCCTCGATGGGAGTGTCTTCGATCTGCTCGGCCATCTTGCCGATCTCATGCAGTTCGTATGTCTTGCCGCCGGTCTGCTCGGCCAGCGACCGCTGCATGGCCACGTCCCTGACGGCCGACCGCCGCTCGGCCGTCGTCGGGGAGACCTCGAAGGTCACCTCGACTTCCTTCATCGTGATCGGGTCCTTGACCATCAGGCGATACAGTCCGGCGGCGAAGACGGGCACGGAGGTCTCGAAGGTCACCCTGTCGCGCGACAGCGGTATCTTCATGTCCGTCCGCAGTGTCTTTGATCCACCGGGCCCCTGCTGGGCGATCAGGCGGGCCGCCAGGGAGGTCTTGCCGACCAGGTCCGCCGGGGCCAGTGCCTTGTAGCTCCTGTCATACGCCTCGACGGTGATCTGGACCTTCTCGCCGGCCTGGTACTTCGGACGATCCGTCTCGACGCGGAACCGCTTCTGGGACCCCAGCGCCCTGCTCAGGCCCATGCGGTAGATCAACTGTCCCCACAGGCGCGCGTAGTGCTTTTCACCATACAGCCGCCGCAGGCGCCACGTCTCGTTGAAGGCGAAGTAGACCACCTCACCCTTGCCATAGTGCCTGATCGCGATCAGCGGTTGCGGCGTCTTGCCGTCCCTGCAGCGGTCGCTCGGATGGTCGGCCAGCACCGTCGCCAGCGGGTGCTTGCCCAGCGACGGCTGATACCATTGCAGCTTCCGCAGGTTGCTCCAGGCCTGCATGTTCTCGTAGTCGCTGTCGGCCAGCGTCATGAAATCGTACTCGCCTGCCTTGGGGCTCAGGCGCAGGTTGAATTGCCCGTTGCGCCGCCGCAGCCCCGGGTCGATGACCACCGGGAGCATGTCAGCGACCTTCGTGTCTATCAGCGCCGCCGGGCCGTACCGCGAACCGCCCAGGACCACCAGCCCCCCGCCGAACGTCGAGACGTACTCGTGGAGCATTTCCTGGAATTCCGTCGAGAGCATCCGTGCGGGAATGTCCGACAGGAAGATCACGTCGTAGCTGAAGAACTCCTCCCGCGAGCGGTCTATCGCCTGGACGAACAGGTCGTTGCCCTGCCTGACGGCGAAGTCGGCAGAGTCCAGGTACGTGCGGAAGCCTTCACGCCCGATCATCGGGTCGCGGTGGAAGACCTCCTTCATGAACCGCCATTCCCACGTCGGCTCGAACTCGATGAACAGCAGCTTCAGCGATTCGTCGCGTATGGTCACCTCGCGCTGGTCGGCGTTGTTGGCCTGTCGCACTTCCTCGCCGAACGGCTCGACGCGGGCTTCCAGCGTGAACCGCCCGGTCTCCTGCGGCTCGTAGGTGAGGGTCTTGCTGACGGTCTTACCGTCGAGTCGTGCGGTGACGGACGGGGCGGCCTGCTCGAACCGTTCGCCCTCGGCGGCCCCGTCAATCGTGCCCATCCGCCGTTGCATGAGCACGATCTCCACGTCGCGCCCGTCCAGGCCGGTCTGGCGCAGGTTCACGGTCACGCCCGCGGTCTCGCCCTTCTTCAGGACCATCGGGGCCTGCAGGCTCACCGACAGGTCGGTCGCACGCGTGGGGCCCACGCCGACAGTGTGGATCGGCGCCTTGAGTCGCCCGGCCGCGTGACCGGCGGGCTGGCCGCGGTTCTGGTCGAAGTCGCTGACCAGGACCACGCCGGCCAGCAAATGACTCCTGCTGCGGAGCCTCAGGTCGTCCAACGCCGCCCCGATCGCCGTAACCTTGCCCGCACATCCGTCCAACTGCGCCGCAACCTTCGCCGCGTCGACGCTGCCGTCGGCCTCCTGGGTCATCACCAGTTCGCGCACCTGGTCGGGCTGCTCGATCACGTACCCGCGGAGGCGGAACTTGCGGCCGAGGGTGTTGAGCCAGTCGATCTTCTCGCTGCGGACGGCGGCTCGGACAAGCTGCTGGCGGGTCGGGCCCGGCTCTTTGGCCAGCGCCGGCGTGTCGGGGCCCAGGACCTCGGCCAGCGCGTCCTGAGACTCCCGGGGCAGCATCTCGGGCATGTTCATGCTGTCCGTACCGTCAAAGAGCACCACCAGCAGGGGCCGGGGCGACTGCCTGACCTTCATCGCCGCCTCGGGCCTGGCCAGTATCCACACCAACAGCGCCAGCACGGCGGCCCGGAAGATCGCCATGCCCACGCGTGCCTTCTTGCCGCGCAGCGTCTGGTACTTGACGTAGAAGACCCCCGACAGCGCCGCGGCGGCCAGGCAGCAGAACAGCACGAGCACGGGGCGCCCCTGCGCCCACCAGGCAGCGTACTGCACGTCAAACTCGGCGACCTTGCTCAGGCCATCGATTCCCAGGAGCTTTCCCAACCAGTCGATCATTCCGTTGTCCTCGCCTCGTGCAGCGAAGCGCCGCTCTGTCCGCCGGCCTTCGGCGTGGAAGTCGGTTCAGTCTGCCCGCTCTTCGGCAGGCCCGCCAGGCGCCATCCGGTCAGGAGCACCATTTCCAGCAGGACACACACCAGCGCCAGGGCCATCAGGATCTCCCAGAAGTCGCGCCCGGCATAGGACCGGCCCGCCAGGGAGATCGCCTCGTCCGGTCCGGTCCAGGTGATCTTCGTGGACCCGATTTCAGTCGGGAGATCGGCCTCGGCGCGGGGCGCCAGTTCACTCTCGGCCGCCGGACCGTTGACGGCCAACTCCATCGGCGCCGCCTTGTCCGGTGTCGCCTCGTCGCCATCAGCGCGGGCGCGGCGGCGTTCGATGCGATAGACGCCGCGCTGCTGAACCGACCGCAGCATCAGTCCGAAACTGCGGGGCCCCAGGGCTTCGACGCTTTGGAGGAGCCCCTCGCTGTCACCGGGCCTCTTGACGGTGAATGCGGCCATCTGATCGGCTGCGGGGACCGGAATCACGATCTGACGCTCCGGGCCGAACGTGCGGTCCGGCAGGGACCGGACCAGCAGCGACCGCATGATCCGGTCCAGCAGGAGCACGCCGTGGTCCAGCGCCAGCGTGTTCCACACCGGCCACATGCCCGTGGTCAGCATGACCACGCGGCCCTTGCCGATCTGCCGCTGCACGACGAAGGGATGTCCGTTGTCGTAGCGTCCAAGCACGCGGGGCTGCGTGGCGTTAACCAGGTCGTCGACGGAGAAGTCCGCATTCTCCCGGGCCAGCGGATTGGCCCAGGCCAGCCACCTGGGCGACCGGGCCGCCTCGGCCAGACGGGCCGCCTCGCGACGGCTGCTCTCGGCCGACGACAGCGTGCCCGCTCGCTCCTGGTCCGACCAGCGCTTCTCGTCAGCCTCGTACGCGTCGATCAGCTTGCGACGGTTGACGATCCGCTTGCGTTCGGCCTGCGATATCGCTTCTCGCGCGGTGTCGATGTCGACAGCGACGGCCTTGTAGAACTTCGCCGCGTCGAGGATACGGCCGGTCTCCTCCGGCGTGGCGTCAAGATACAGTGCTCGCCCAACGATGCTGGGCTTGTCCAGGCCGAAGCTGGCCGGTGCGGCCCGCCCGGGCTGGTGAATCTGGCCGATCGCAAGGTCCTTCAGCGGAGCCGGCAGGATGCCCGCCCCGTCCAGCCAGGCTGTCGCGGTCCACTGGGTCGGATCGAATGCCTCGCCGGCGCCGATGAAAATATTGCCCCCCTGCTCGACGTACTCCCTCAGCATGGCCACCGCCTCGGGCGTGGGGGACTGCACACCGGCGATGACGACCAGGCGGGCGTCCTTCAGATCGTCGCGCGTGACGTTGGCGATGGTTCGGCGCACCGCCTGGATCAGGTGCTTGCGCCCCCGCGTCCTGCGTGAACCGGCCATCAGCAGGCGCCGCACCCTCGCCGTCTCGCCGAACATGTTGTCCTGCGGGCGCTCGTTCGTTCCGTACTGGTCGATGAAGACCACCGGCGTGCGAGCGACAACGGGCACGATCAGCGTTCGCGAGTCGTCCAGCGTCAGGCGATCGGCGCCCAGTTTCAGTTCAGCCGGGACGAAGCGCGGCTGCCCGCTCGTGCCGGCGACCCGGAAGGTATGGGTGAAGTCCAGTCGCCGTTCCTGTCCCCCCACCAGGTTCACTTCCTGCTCGATAACGGTCTCGCCGATCGTCAGCGCCACCGGCACGTTCGTGCGGTCGGCCCCCTCGTGTCGGATCGTCGCACGGAAGACGGCGGAGGTTTGGGTGTCGGCAATCCCGTGGAGGAGTGTGAAGTCGGCCACCCACGTGTTGGTCCGGTCGGCCGGGCCCACGCGGACCATCTGGACACCGTCGAGTCCGTCCAGATACGTCTCGGCCCCGTCGAGCGACCAGCTCCTGCGCTGCGCATCGCCGACGAAGACCAGGCGTTTGGTCGGGATGCCGCTGGCCAGTCGGCTCGCCTCGCTGGCTTGGGCAAGTCCCTCGGTAATCGGGACGGACCGGTCGGCGATCTCGATGCGGTCGACGGCCTCCAGGGCGTCTTCGGTAGTCGTATGGACGTCCCGGATCTGCCACGGGGTATAACCGCACAACGGGATCACCGAGATTTCCGAGCCGCTCGGCAGGGACTCGACAAACTCGCGGGTCTTGATCTTGGCCTGGCCCAGCAGCGACGTGTCGAGTTCGGTATAGGCCATCGACAGGCTGTTGTCGATGACGAGCACGGCGTGGACGGGACGGTCGGTCGCCTCGTCGTCCTGGCCGCCGGTCCAGTAGGGCCTGGCCATCGCGACGACGAACAGGATCACTACGAGCGTACGAACGACCAGCAGAAGCAGGTCCCGCAATTGGAGGATGCGGCGGTTGCGCTTGATGACCTCCCGCAGGAAGTCCATGGGGCCCCAGTAGATCGTCTGGCGCCGTCTGCGGTTGAGCAGGTGGATGATGGTCGGCCCGGCGGCCGCCACCAACGCCGTCAGGAATATGCCCGAGAGGAAACTCATCTGTCAGCCATCCCATTGCGGATCGGGTTTATCGGGGGACGCCGTACAGGCGTTCGTGAATCGTATCGCCCTGCAAGTGAGATGGGTCGTTCGGAGAGCCTGTCGGCTCCGGACACCTGTACGGCGTCCCCCGATAAACCCCGCGCCCTCGGCGCGGCGCGGCTTCGTCCCCTGCCGGCCTTGCCCTGCTGGAGAATCGGCAGGTAGCGGTTGGGGATGTTCAGCGCGAAAACCGCCACCGCCGTACCGAAACACTGCCCCGGCTTTCCGCCGAGCCGGCCGGCCGTCCACGAGCCCTGGTACGACGTCCCGCGCCCGCCGGCCAGCCGCGACTGCGAATCGATCAGCGCCTTGCGAATCCGAGGGTATCCCTCCTGCCACGTCTTGCCGCCCACCTGGTAGAGGGCCTGACTGACGTAGTACATGGTGTAGGCGTCGAAGGGCACGCGTCCCTTGGTGACCTTCATGCGCGTCTTGATGTCGCCCAGGACGCCCTGCATGCTGCGAGCGATCCTGAAGTCTTCGTACTTGCCGAACTCCTGCAGGCAGACGGCCCCCGCCGCCGCCATCGCCGTCGTGCTGCCGCCCCCGCTGTACGTGAACCGCCCCGGATACCGCGCCATCTCACCGCGCCACCCGTGGCGTTCGGCCAGCCCGTCGGCAGTCGACGAACTCTTGCGGTAGTAGTTCTGGACCGATTCGATGGCCTTGGTTACCGTCTCGCGCGGAATGTGAATGCCAATGTCCATCGCGCCGCGAAGGGCCTTGGCCTGCATGACCGCCAGCGACAGGTCGTGCCCGCGGTCCTTCCGGATGGCCTTGTAGTCCCATCCGCCGTCGCGACACTGGACGGAGATGATCACGCCGATGGCCTTCCGCAGCGCCCGTCCGACGCGCTTGTCGTTGGTCAGCCCATAGGCCTGGGTCAGCACGAACGTGCTGAGCCCATGGTTGTACATGTCACGTTGCGAGCCGGAGATGTTCAGCAGGCCCGACGGCTTGGCGTTGACCAGCACGTAGTCCAGGGCCTTGCGGACGTTCTGACGGTACTTGCCCGTCTCGGGTGAGTGACCTGCGGACATGAACGCCAGTGCCCCCAGCGAGACCACGCCCAGATCGTTCGCCCCCCAGTTGCCCTCCTTGCCCTGGTTCCGCGCCAGCCATTCCAGCCCGGCGTTGACCGCGTCCTCGCCGGCCTTCTCGCCGCCGGCTGTCACTTCCCATCGGCCCTCGGCTCGGGCCGGAGCATGGGGCAGTGCAATCGCCAGGACCAGCGCTGCACACACTACCGACTTGGTCATAGACGTTTCCTTGCTCTGCACGCCTTCCGAACTGCACGCCCGCCGCCGGCCCGTGGCCTACGCACATTACTTCCATTAACCCCTATCACGCCGCACGGTATCCCAGAAAGACCAGATGTTTCCGCGCACCTGAACCCTTGTCCATACCGGGTGATACGGTATAGAGGCGAAAGCCCCGCGACGGCGTCGTGGGGATCATCAGAGTCATGTCGCGGGGCGCCCTGACGCCGATGCGGTTGAGCGCCGCCGCGCGGTCACTCGGGCGGGTGGTGTTTGGCGAGGTAGCGGGTGAAGGTGTAGTACATGATGTTGATGCCGAGTTTCAGCGCCCGCTGGGCCACCGCGTCGGAGGCCCCGGAGTGGCCGGTCTTCCACGCGTCGCCCATGTCGCCGGGATGGTAGAATACAACCCAGCGCCCCTCGTGCTTGATGCCCAGGGCCCTGTGCCCCCCGTGGTGCCACAGCGGCGGGGCCCCGTTGGGGAACGAGAACGGTTCGCGGAAGATCGGATCGTCGTCGGGGATGTCCACCAAGGGCTTGCCCGGGAAGACGGTGCGGCACATGTGGGCAAAGTAGTGGTGGAAGGTGGGGCTGGCCGCATCGCCGAAGATCAGCCCGCCCTCGACGAGGCAGTAGTCGCGCAGGACCTTCGTGTCGCGCGAGTTGAGGTGGATCCGCCCCGTGCCGGTCATGTAGACGAACGGCGGGGCCTTGCCCTTACGGAACCGCGCCAGGCGCGCGACGTCCTTGAACTCGGTATTCCCCGCGATCTTGAAGCCGGTGATCTTGTGGAAGTACAGCAGCATATTGTAGTCGCCGCCGTGCCCGCTGTTCCAGTCCCAGTTGCCCCCCGAGTACCGCAGGCGAATGAATCGCACGGTGGCGTTGGCCACGCCGTAGGGCCACCCACCCTGGTCGCCCCCGCCGGCCCCGAGTTTGCCGATGTTCCGGTTGGCCTGGTATTCCTCGCTGGTGGCCTCGTCCACGTCGGACAGGACGTCGATGTCCGTCAGCTTGGGACGCGTCCAGATGATGGGGCTGTCCATGTTGAGCACGAGCTTCTCGGGCTTCTTGCGCTTGATCTTCTTGACCTGGACGACGGTGACGGTCGGCGTGCCGGAACCGTAGGGAATCTCGTAGTCCTTCTCCCACCCACAGCCGCGGATCATCATCATCATCGTCAGGGCCAGCAGATAAACCACGCACGAACCGAGGGGCCAGTACAGGCTCTTTCGGTATTCAGGATCCTTGCCGTGGGTCCGGATGTTCTCGTAGACGCGGTCGCCAACCAGCGGGGCCTCGGAGGCCTGGCGGGTGTAATACTCGGCCGTGCTGCCAAGCCAGGCACACACCACCAGCGTGCTGGAAACGGTCAGGACCGCGCCGGCGAGCATGGTCCAGGGCAGCCACAGTTCGATCTGCCACTCGAGGACCATATCGGCACTGGTGGGCCCGGCTTCGTCGAGATACAGCGCCCCGGCCCGGGCGGGGAAGACCAGCACGAACCACAGGAACACGAGCCAGCCGGCTAACTGGACGGCCGCTACGGCGCGCAGGAGATGGAGCACGATCGGGTGACGAAGCAGCGCCAGCAGCGCCATGGCGCCCATCGCCACCGCCAGAACGCCCACGCCCAGGGCGTAGGCATCGAACGTCTCCAGGACATCGAGGGCCAGGACTCGGGTCTCGAGTTCAGGCGAAACCAGGTCGGCGCGGGCGAGGTAGCCCTGTGACCCGAGCAGGTGGATCGCGCCGAATCCGCAGGCCAGCACGATCAGGAGCATGGCGAGTCGATCGGGCCAGGGGATGTGGGCAAGGACCGCCTTCGCGCCCCGCCCAACGGCGCGGAAGCCGTCTGCCACGGCCTTGTGCGCCAGGGCCAAGTGGCTGCACGCCCGGTCAATGATTCGTTGGCCGGTCGTTTGTGTTGGCGGTTTCAGTCTGAAGGGCATCAAACAACTCGGGTGGGGCTACTCGATCTCGCCGATGTCGTCCAGGCCGACGCCGCTACGCGTGGGCAGGGTGGTGGCTTTGCGATTGATATTCTTCTCGACGGGCGTCTTGCCCCCGCCATTGCCGCCGCCATTGCCGCCCTTGGTGCCCTTGCCCTTGGCCGCCTTGGCTTTCTGGTCGGCCATCAGCTTCTTGTGCGCCGCTTCCCGGTCTTCGCGCAGCTTCCGCTGACGCTCTTCCTTGGCAATCCTCTGGACCTCGCGATCCGGATGCACCGTTCCGTGTTCGAAACAGAGCATGACGTAACCGATGGACGTGCCCACGATCAGCACGAGGTGGACAAAGAACGAGATTCCGGCTGTCCTGAGAAAGGAAACGCTGTTGATCTCGCCCATCAGTTCGTCCGGATCGATTTGTCCGTCCGGAACGCCCCGGGGGCCCTGGTCGATGGTGTCTTTCATCCGTGTCTGCTCCCTGTGTCTTATCGCGGGGCCTCAATGCCGGTCGCACCGATAGTGCCTCCGGCATTGCTCACCGCGGTGAACACCTTGCTGTAATTCTCGAACGGCAAGGCCCGGTCGATCTTCACGATCACCAGCTTGCCTTCTTTTCGCCGGGCCAGTTCTTCTCGAATCAGTCCCTCGAGCGCTTCGACGGGAACCGGAACATCGCTGTTGTTCATCCAGCACGTACCGTGCTCATCCATCGTCACCGTCAGCGACCCCTCGAGTTCATCCAGCCGCGGCGCCTCAGCCAGTTTCAGTTCGCGCCCCGTCTTGGGAATGCTCGCGAGAATGAAGAAGATGATCAGCAGAAAGGCGATGTCGCCCATCGACGTCGTCAACGCCACAGCCGCCGGTCGTCTTTTTCGTCGTACGCTCATCGTCTGCTAGTCCTCGGCCGTCGTCTCGCCGGGTTCGGCGATCATCCCCAGAATCCCCCCCGCCTCGTTGACGGCCATCATCACTTCGTAATACCGCTGGTACGGCACGTTGGGGGAGGAGTTGATCACGACAATCCGCTTGCCCTCGGGCTTGTCGGGCAGGTTCAGACCGATCAGGCGGGCCCGCAGGTCGTCCAGCGCCAGTTCACGCGTGCTCTGACCCCACGTTATCCGGTTGCCCGCCAGCGTGATCGTCGGCTGCTCGGTCTTGGACTTGCTCTCGGACTGCTGCGCCGACGGCACGTCCAGCTTGTTGCCCGCCATCCTGGTCAGCGTCGCGGTCAGGATGAAGAAGATGATCAGCAGGAACGCGATGTCGGAGAACGGCCCGACGTTCACGTCCGCGGCGGATCGTTTTTTCTTGCGCAGCGCCATCGGAAGCCTACTCCGCGGTATGGTCGCGCTGGAGGGAGATGTAGTCGTTCAGGTCAGTCACCGCTTCCTCGATCTCGAGGGTGAACTTATCCATCCGCCTGACCAGCAGGTTGTGGGCCACCAGGGCGGGCAAGGCGATGAGCAGGCCCGCGGCGGTGGTGATCAGGGCCTCGGAGATACCGCCGGCCACCGCACCGGAGCCACCGCCCTGCGAACCCGCAACGGCCAGTTCGTTGAACGACCGGATCATGCCCGTGACCGTCCCGGTCATGCCGAGCAATGGCGAGATCATGCCCACCAGGCTCAGCAGGTTCAGGCGCTTCTCGAGCGGTTCGAGCACGTGGGGGGCGTAGTCTTCCATCGTCTTGGAGACGTTGATCTCGATCTCGGCGTTGGTCCGCCCCAGTGCGCCGAGGCGGCGCAGCTTGTCCAGGCCGGCCAGCATGACCGCGGCAACCGGACCGCGATAGTTGCGACACTCAACGATCGCCTGGTCGGTCCTGTGGGTTTCAAGCAGGCCCACGATCTTCTGGCGCATCGCGAACGTGTCGGACTCGGCCATCCTGAACGCGCGGATCCGATCGATAATCACCGCGATGGCGACGATCGAACAGATCAGCAGGGGAACCATCAGCCAACTGCCCTTAATGAGATATTCCAGCATCTTCAGTCCATCCTTATTCCATGAACGTCTGTCAACACCCGCGGCGCTGGTGCGGTTCGGCGCGGGAAGCTCCGTCGGATCCAGTCCACGAATCACACGGATTACACGTATTGAATGACACGAACGGCGGTTTGGTCAGACCTCTGCATCCTTCTTGTAATTCGTGCACTTCGTGGACCTATTCTCTTGTTCACCAACTCGGTGCTGTCCGCCTCAGGCCGTGCTGTACGTTACTCGCCTGCGAGGCCCTTGAGCAGTTCGGTGGCCTGGCCGATCAGCTTGGACTCGGGATACTCGCTGAGCAGTTGCTCGCACTTGGCTTTGGCGGTGGCCTTGTCGCCCTGGCCCAGCGCGGCCCGCGCCCAGTTCAGGAGCATGCCGTCCAGGAAGCTCGCGTCGGGATAGTCCTGCACCACGCGCTCCATCAGGTCGCACGCCCGCTTGTGGTCCTGGGTCAGGACGTAGAAGTCGGCGATCTTCTGCAGCGACTGGCCCGCGTAGCCGGAGTCGGGGTAGTTCTCGGCGCACTGCTGGTAGGCGGAAATCGCCCGACCCATGTTCGCCGCCACGTTGACCTTCTTGCCCTGGGCCTTGGCGCGGGCGGCGGATTCCTCGGCCGACTGCTCGTAGGCCCGGGCAATGCGGTACTGCGCTTCGGCCTTCAGCGTGGAGGTCTTCAGGTGCGTGATCGACCGGAAGATGCCCACCGCCCCGCCGAGATCGCCGCCTTCGGCCTTTGCCTGGCCGATCTTCAGCAAGGCGCGGTCGACCAGCGTGGAACTGGGGAACAGGTTCATCAGGGTGCGGCAGACGCCGATGGCCTGGCTGAGCTTGTCCTGGACCAGCAGCAGTTCCCACTTGACGCTGAACGCCTCTTCGATGATCGACCGGTCCATCGAGGCCCGCAGGCCCGTCTTGATGACCTCGTCGACGCGCTTGATGCCCTGGGTGGCCTTGACGTTGGCCTTGGCCTGCAGGCCGACGTCCTTGAATATCCCCGCGAGTTTCAGGTAGATCCGCGCCTCGATGAGGTTCTTGCGGGCCTTCTGCTCGGGGTCGTCGACCAGCCAGTGGCGGATCGACACGTCGTTCGGCTTGCCGATGAGCACCTTCGTCGTGCCCTTGACCTCGACCGGGTCCTCGCCGCCCATGTGACGGTCGTCGACGTAGACGCAGACCATCTCGTCGCCCTTCATGGCCGAGAGGTTCCCGTCGCCGGGGTCGATTCCCGTGGGATCGTCGACGACGTTGGGTACGAGCTTGCCCGTGAAGATGCCGCTGTGTTCCGCGTCCTCGGTAAGCGTCAGCGTAACCGTGTCGCGGACTTTCCAGACTTCGCGGCGCTCGGCGTTGGCGTAGTCGGCGTCAGCAGTGTCGACGGCGTCGGCGGCCTCCTGGCGGACCTTGTAGCGGGTCGAGACGGCGATCTGCACGCTGTCCTTGGCGCCGCTGGTGTCACGGTCCATGTCCTTGACGCGGAGGAAGCTCTCGGTATTGCCGATCACACCCTCAACGTAGTCGCGGTAAGCACCGTTGGTGAACCCTGCCGCCGCGGTGGAGACCATCTGCACCTTGGCGAGCACCTTCTGGTTCCGCTCACCGGCGGAGGTGTTCTGGTCCAGATAGGTCGCGGTGACGCTGTCGCCGCCGATGATCTGGAGCGTACCGTCGCCCTTGACCGCGGCGCCGAGCTTGGTCGGCACCATGCCGATGTACTGGCTCGGGTCCTTGCCCAGCGTCGCCAGGGTGATCGTTTCCTCATCGCCGCTGGCCGCGACGACCTTCGCCTGGATCGTGCCGCCCTTGTTCAGGACGACCAGGTCCTTGTCCTGGACCTTGAAGAACAGTTGCTGCCCGGCCTCGGCCGACAGCGTCTTGGTCTTCTTGGCGTCGCTGGAGACGCTCGTGCCCACGCGTTGGAGGGCCTCGACGGCCTTGGCCCAGCGCCCAAGTTTGAAGTGGCACTGGCCGATGTAGTAGTACGACTCGTTGGCATAGACCGTGCCCGCGTACTCGTTGGTCACCTTGCGCAGGACGCCGAACGCCTTGTCGTACTGGCTCATCTGGAAGTAGCAGATGCCGGTCTGGTACAGCGCGTCGGCCTGCATGTCCGCGTCCTCGGTGCCCTTGATCGCGTTGAACTGCTGGACGGCCAGGTCGAAGCTGCCCTTGTCCATGTAGTGCTTGCCCAGCGCCATCAGCGCCTTGAAGCGCGTGGGGCTCTTGGGGAACAGGCGAGGCAGGGACTGCAGGAGCTTGACCGCCCGCTCGTCCTGCTTGCCTTCGAGCAGCTCGGTCGCTCGCGTAAGCATTTTCTTGGCTTTGACTTCCTGTACCTGGGCCGCCTTGCCCTTGGGCGGCGCCGCGACGGACCGGCCGCAGACCGCCGCGGCAACCGCGGCGACCAGGATGCCTCTGAACAGGGCTTTCTTCATCGTCGTCTCTCTCATCGTTCTTTCCTCGTGCGAAATAGGGGACGCTACCCTGTTTCGTTCATCACGCAATCCATCAACAGCTATCACCTGCATACGAAATAGGGTAGCGTCCCAATCCTGTTCGGCACTCGTATTGCATCATGGGGTGATTGAGAGTGCA
>CAZVEV010000077.1:0-21255 GCA_964625865.1 uncultured Planctomycetaceae bacterium
GTCTCGCCGATGTCGTCGTTGAGGTTGTAGAGTTTGAATCGGGGCGGCCAGCCGATGGCTTTCCACGGGCCCTTGCGGACCGTTCGCGTGCCGGTGTAGATCCAGAACAGGTACTCGTGGGGTTTCTGCTTGCCGGCCTGCCCGGTGAGGGTCGGCAGCATGGAGATCCCGTCGAGGCCCTTGGGGGTCTTGACGCCGGCGAGGTCGCAGCAGGTCGGCAGGATGTCCCAGAACGCCGAGATGTGGGCGGTCGTGCCCCCGCGCGGCGTCTTGCCCGGCCAGCGGGCGATCATCGGTACGCGAATCCCGCCCTCGAACATGTCGCGCTTGATGCCCCGAAAGGGCCCGGCGCTCTTGAAGAACTGCGGCTTTTGCCCGCCCTCGCGGTGCGGACCGTTGTCGCTGGCGAACATGACCAGCGTGTTGTCGTCGAGCTTCAACTCCTTCAGGAGGTCCAGAATCTTGCCCACGTCGGCGTCGAGGCGCGTGATCATGGCGGCGAATTGCTTCTGCTTCTGCGGCCAGTCCTCGTCCTGGTACGGCGTGACGTCGGGCACGTGCAGTTGGGCGTGTGGGATGGCGTACGGGACGTACAGGAAGAACGGTTTGTCCCTGGACCGCCGGATGAACGCCAGGGCTTCCTTGGTGAGCAGATCATGCGACCACGTGCCCTTGACGACCGGCTCCTTGCTCTCGTTTCGCCACAGGTAGGTCGGGTAGTAGCTGTGGGCGTGACGCTGGCAGTTGTAACCGTACCAGAAGTCGAACCCCTGCTTGTTGGGCGCGCCGACGGATCCGGGATACCCGAGCCCCCACTTGCCCACCGCGCCGGTGGTATACCCAGCCGTCTTGAGCAACTTTGGTATCGTAATCGAATCGGCCGGGATGGGCCTCTGTCCCTCGGGCTTGACCTCGTTATTCCCACGGATGTAGGCATGCCCCGTGTGCAGCCCCGTCATCAGACAGCATCGCGACGGCGCACAGACCGTACTTCCGGAGTAGTGGTCGGTAAACCGCAGCCCCTCCGCCGCCATCCGGTCAAGCCGCGGCGTCTTGATCCGCTCCTGCCCGTAACACCCCAGGTCCCCATACCCCAGATCGTCGGCAAGGATGTAGATGATATTCGGCTTCCTGCCCGTCTTGGCGGTCGCCGCGGCCTGAACCCATCGCCCCCCCACCGCCGCTGCGATGCCCCCCACGCCCTTGAGAAACCCCCGCCGTGTCCGCCCTGTGTCCAACATCTTGCTCATATCACCTTCACCCTATTCTCACCATTCAACGAGGATACGCCTACCGTTTCTCCCGGCCGGACCAGACCCACCCCCAACTGGGCATTATTGTCCGCCGGCAGCCGATGGGTGTCAATGACGGGGCGAAGAAGAGGGGGCTGGCGTCAAGAACAAAGCGGTCGTACGATCGCCGGGGCGAAAGACAATATCACCGCGTATATCAAGGCAGAAGTCTCTTTGGACGAAGTGGGCGATCTGGTTCACACTGGTTCACACTCGGAGGATGTAAACCCGTGTGAACCGAAGGACTGGAATGCGTAACCATCTTGTGCCTAGAATGTTAAAGACGATTGGGCGGAAAATGAATGGTGGTTCACACCCGCGGAAGTGTGAACCAATGTGAACCGACAAATGTGGGCTCGGGGTCAGGGGGATTTCAGGTCGAACAGGGCGATGATGCGCTTGACGGCGGGTTTGTGCTCGGCGGGGGTCCGGGCGAGCCAGTCGGACAGGAAGGCTTCGAAGGTGTCGGCTTTGTCCGGTTTGATGAGGTTCAGGTGGCTAAAGGCCTGCCAGGTTTCGGGGTTCGCCTGGAGGATGGGCAGGACGGCGTTGGCAACGACCTTGTTCTTCGCACGGTCGGTCGCTTTGGCTCGCAGGGCCGACGCGTTGGCGCGGTACCACTGGGCGAGGGTCTGACCCTCTGCGAGTCCCTGGCCGGGCTTGAGGCGGAGGTTGTCGGCGTATTTGGTCAGGGCGGATGAGAAACTCTTCCAGTGCGGGTACGGCGGGGCGGTTTTCCACGTCTCGGCCATGCCGCGAACGGCAAACCGCGAGGCCATCTCGCACAGCGATTCGAGGAACCAGTTGTTCTTCTTGGACTGGGCGGGGTGGTAGTTGGTCAGGATATGGCAGAACTCGTGGGCGAACTGGTAGGCGAACTGGGCCCAGTAGGTCCCTTCCACGTCGAGGCGGACGATGTGCTCGCCCTTGGGCCCCTTGCGATACAGGACGATGGGGCCGCTGTTGCTGTGCTGGACGATGATCGGCGGGAGCTTTCGCTCGGGGAAGTACTTCCAGATTTCCATGGCGGCTGAGTGGAGGACCTTCTGGATGTCGGTCGTGCCGGCCCCGCCCCAGCCGCCCTTGACCACGCGGATCTGGAGTTGGCGGGACCTTACGGCTGCCGCGGGGGCCCCGGCGGTGGTCTTCCGCTGGGCGAGTTGCCTTCGTGCCTGTGCCAGTTCGGCCCGCAGGCGAGCGTTCTCGGCTTCCAGGCGCTTGATCTTCTCGGCGGGGGTTTCAGCGGCGGTGGGCGCGGTGGCCGCCAGCAGCATCGTTACGGCCAGCATCCAACGGGTCCGCATCGTCGTCATGGTCACATTCCTTTCCGGTCAGCCCCCGTCTGTGCATCCATCATAGCATGTTGCTCGGGCCAGAGGCGAGTGATGACCAGTCCGGCCAGTGCGACGGCCCACGTGCCGACGGCGGCCAGGCCGAGGGCGTGCTTGGCGGCGTAAGACGAGGCGAGCCCCTGGCAGGCCATCGTGGCCGGGGCGATCACGGTCAGGATCAGCCAGAGTCCGCAGATCGCGCGGCGGGCGCCTCGTCGTGCAAGGACGTCCAGGAGGGCACGGTGGGCGGTCAGGAGCAGTCCTGTCAGCAGCGCGGTCTGGACGGCATAGCCGGTCGAGCGGAACCACGTCAGTCCGGTGACCTCCTGCCTCCACGCGGTGGCCAGCAGCAGCGCCACGGGCAGGAACAGCCCCGAAAGCAGGGTCCTGCCGCGTCCAACCCACAACGCCCCGCCGGCCAGCAGCGCCGCAGCCGGGACGCGCAGGTCCCCGATCATCCGCGTGGGCACGGGGGCCGACCCCTGATCGACCAGCCAGAACGCCCCGCCCGCGGCGGCCAGCGCGCCGGAGGCGGCCAGCGCGGCAAACAGCCCCGCACGGTCATGCTCGGCCCAGTGTCGCCGTCGCGAGAAGATGCCCCACCCCAGCAGGACGATCATTCCGAGCGAGTACACGCAGGCGACCAGTAGCATGCGGATCTTGTAGGCGGTGAGGTCCTCCTCCTTGGCCTGCTCGGCCGGCGAGACCGGGATCGCGCTGGAGACCGCCGCCGCCTGCTGCCACCAGCCGAACTCCGCGTCGTCGACATTCACCGACCGGTCGGCCACCAGCAGGCCCAGGGCCCCGACGATGATGGCGGCGACCAGGACCGTGAAGGCGGGGCTCGAGAATCGCGTGAAGGCCGCGACGTAACCGTTCAGGGCCCCCACGCCGAGCCCGGCGAGCATCGCAACGCCAAACGCCACCGGCGTGGACAGGCCCGCATTGATGAGCCCGGCGGCCACCACGCCACCGAGGCCCGAGACCGCCCAGACGCTCAGGTCCACCGCCCTGCGCCGCAGCGCCAGCCAGAACCCCATCGCCGGAAGCAGATAGAACGAGACCAACTGCCCCAGCAGTCGATCGAAAACGCCCGCAAGCCGTCCGCTGCGCTCGACGGTATCGGCGGGGAAGAGGCCCGAATTCAGTCCCCAGGCCGGCAGGAGCGTCACCGTCAGCGCAACGATGATGACCAGTCCCAGCCAGTGTCGGCAGAGGACTTCGTCGTTCAGCAGACCGCTTGCATGATGGCGGGGTGTCAACGGGCGACTCCAGCGCGTGTCTCAAAGCCGCCTGAGTTTACGCCATCACCGCGTTCCGTGAAAGGGGCCGGAACGGGTGCCGGAGCACGAGCCCTCCCGAGACCGCAACGCCACTCCACGGATGAGCACCCACAAGCTTCGCTTGAGGGTGGCACGCATTGCCTATCCCTTCAGATGCTGATGCTCTTGAACTGCGGCAGGTGGGTCTTGTTCTTCCGCAGCATGGCGCGGGTCAGCTTCTTGATCTCGGCGAGGGACAGGACGGCGGCGGTCAGGGGGTCGTAGCACAGGGCCTGGTAGACCAGCGTGGGGTCGCCTGCGAACGAGGCCTCGACGGCCATCTCCTCCACGGCGATGCTGATGTTGTTCAGCGCGGCGCACTGGATGGGCAACTCGCCGACGTGGATGGCGTTGAAGCCGCGGCGGTTGGCGAGGACGGGCACTTCCACGCAGACGTCGGGGGGCAGGTTCGTAATGATGCCTGTGTTCGGCACGTTGCCGTTGAACTCGAACGCCGGACCGCCGAGCCTCGCGTTGATGATGCTGGCGGCATACTCGTGGCCGCGGTCGAGGCTCATCGGCGCGCCGTCGGCGAACCATTTGCGGACATCGGTCTTCCAGGACCGCTCGCGGCCGGTGTACTCCTTGAGGATGTAGGCGTACTCGCCCGGGTTCCAGCCGGTCGAGTGGATGCAGTACTTCTCGACGAGGTCGGGCCTCTTGCGGAACCACCAGTTGTACTCGCTGTTGTGCCCGCTGGATTCGGTGACGTAGTAGCCCAGGGCCTTGAACATCTCGTTGCGGACCAGTTCGTGCTGGTAGACGCTCTTTCGTCGCATGGCCTTTCGGATGGCGGGGTAGGCGTCCTGTCCGTCGACTTCATACTTGACGTACCACGCCTGGTGGTTGATGCCCGCACAGACGTACGTCACGCGATCCATCTCGGCACCGATCCACCTGGCGAGCATGCGGGCGGTGCCCTGGACCGAATGGCACAGGCCGGTGACCTGGATATCGGAGGCCCGCTGCATGGCGCGGCAGAGCATGGCCATCGGGTTGGTGTAGTTCAGGAGGATCGCGTCGGGGCAGAGGCGTTCCATGTCGCGACAGATCTCGAGCATGACGGGGATGGTCCGCAGTGCCCGGAACACGCCGCTGGGCCCGCGCGTGTCGCCGACGTTGGTGTCCACGCCGTACCGCATGGGGATCTCGATGTCGTGGCGCCAGATCTTGACCCCACCGGCGAGGATGGTGCAGAGGACCGCGTCGGCGCCTTTGAGGGCCTTGCGGCGATCGAGGGTGGCGGTGACCTTTGCCGGATACCCGCCGCGCTCGACGATCGACTCGCACGCCCGCCTGGCGAAGTCCAGGCGCTCGGGGTCGACGTCCATCAGGGCGATCTCGGCGCCCTCGAGCAGGTCAAACGTCAGGATGTCACGAACCAGCCCGCGCGTGAAACCCAAGCTGCCCGCACCGATGAATGCGATTTTCGCCATGGCGGCTCTCTCCCGGTCGGAGGCAATCGAACACAAGGCGGCCACTATACGCGGAGGGCCCGGGGAAGGCAAAACTTCGTCGTGACGGACACATAGGACATGGGGATTGCGCTGCTATTCCGTCAAAGATATCCTCTGTCGTCCGGCCAGGGCTAAGTCCTGTTAGTGGAATTCGCACCGGACCCTCCCGGGGCCGGCTATAATCGGACGGCCCTTCCGTCTTCGCCAAGGCTTCGTCGAGACAAGCCGGGCCTGCACGGAACAGACCACCTACTGGTGCGGGATGCACCCCAGGAACACCCGCACCGAGCAGAGGCTATGCCGGTCTCCTCAGCCGTGGTACACTCGTCGCTGTGGTCGGCCTGAGGCGTCGGCCCGTGGTTGCCGGACGCCTTCCGGCCCAATGGAGTTGAGTACATGCGTTGCCCAGAAATGCTGGTCGTCGTGATTATCGGTTGTGTGGCGTGGGATTCCGCGGGGGCGCAGTCGCGCAAGGCACGGCCGGGCGGGAAGCGGTTCCGGTATATCCAGAGCGCCTCGTGCAGGCTGGGGGTGGACATGGAATCGGGCGGCAGCGTGTTCTACTTCTCGCAGGTCCGGCCCGAGCGGAACCTGCTGAACCATCACGACCGCGGCCGCTTCATCCAGCAGTCGTACTACGGCGACGCGGACGGGTCCAAGTGGAACAACAAGCCGTGGCGGTGGAACCCGGTGCAGGGGGGCGACTGGCGCGGCAAGCCGGCCAAGGTGCTGGAATCGAAGATCGAGCGCTCAGCGATGCACGTCAAGACGCGGCCGCGGAACTGGGGCGGCGGCGAGGAGATCCCCGAGACGACGATGACCATGGACGCGCGGGTCACGGGTCACCTGGCGCACCTGCATTACCGGTTCGCCTACACGGGCACGCATCGCCACAAGCCGCGACACCAGGAACTGCCCGCCGTGTTCGTCGACTACGCCCTGGGGAACCTCGTCTACTATAAGGGCCCCAAGCCGTGGACAGGCGATACGCTTTCGAAGGACGTGCCCGGCTGGCCCAACGAGCGCCTACACATGACCGAGTGCTGGGCCGCCTACGTCGACGAGAAGGGCTGGGGCATCGGCGTGTATACCCCGGTGATGAAGCACGTCACGTGCTACCGCCATCGCGGCAAGCCCGGGCCCACCGGCGGGGGCTGCTCCTACTTCGCCCCGATCAAGCCCCTCGCGGTCACGCCCGGCTTCGTGTTCGAGTACGACGTGTACCTGACGATCGGCACGATCAGCGAGATCCGCACCCGCTTCACCACCCTGCACCGCAAACTCCAACGCAAGAAGAAGCCCACGCCAACTCAAGGACGGCGTCTATCGGCCCAGCGTGATGGTGAACGTTGACGGTCCGGCGGCGCCGAGGTGGAACTCGGTCTTCGTCGTCTCTGCGCCCGCGCGGGTGGTTACGGCGTACGTCCCGTGGAACCCGCGGAAGGCAAACGCGCCCGACGCGTCGGTCTTGCCCGTCCGGTCGGTGGACCATTCCTCGTGGATGAGCTTCTTCAGGACGGTGTACACCTTCTTTGGCGTCAGGTCCTTGCGGAGCAGCCCGCCTCCCTTGAGCCACGCGCCCCGCTCGCACAGGTCCCACCACGTCAGGGCCACCACGTTCTTGTGCGCAAAACAGACGCGGAAGAACTTGGCGGCGTAGTCGGCCTGGGCGGCTTCGTCCCACACGCCGCCGACGTGCGAGCCGGTGATCTTCTGCTTGCCGCTGGTCGGGGTGAACTCGGTGATGTGCAGTTCCTTGCCCAGCGTCGCGTAACGGTCGAGGATCTCCTTGCAGCGGCCGAGCGGGAACCGCATCGTTCGCGGCTCGTGGGCCTGGATGCCGATCCCGTCGAACGGCACGCCGGAGTCGATCGCCTTTTTCAGCAGCGTGAAGAACGGCGGGTAGCCGTTGGCCATCACGTAGTAATCGTTGACGATCAGGTGGGCGGTCTTGTCGGCCTGGCGGGCCCAGCGGTACGGGGCGTCGATCTTGAGCCTCGGCAGGTGGGCCGGCTCGTTGACGACCTCCCAGAACTCGATCTTACCCGAGTACCGCCGCATGATGTCGAAGACGCGCTGCTTCTGGACGTCCGGGGCGGGCTGTTTTCGGCCGGCCCAGGCGGGCTTGCCCGCCGAGTAGTCCCACAGCAGGGGATGGCCCTTCAGGCGGATGTGGTGCTTGCGGGCGAAGGCCACCACCGCGTCGGTGTGGGCGTAGTTCGGCTTGCCCCGCACCGGCTCGTAGGACGCCCAGTAGAACTTCGTGGTCGCCGCGTTGAACAACTCGCGGAAGCGGCGCTTGTACTCGGCGTTCTCGGCCGGCGTGCGGAAGCGGTCGAACATGTAGATATTGCAGCCGAAGAGGAAGTCGTGGCGGATGTGCTCTATCGTGACCGTTGCGCCCGCGACAGGCTTGCCCGCCGCGTCGACAACGCGGACCGTCGCGTCGCGCTTGCGGTTGGCCTCGATGTCAGCGTCAGCCTGCTTGAGGACGTCCCGTTCGACCTGCTCGGCCCGGGCGTTTTCCCGGGCCTGCGCTTTGTCCTTCGCAACGCGTGTCGGTTCGGCGACGCCCTTGGGCGGAGTGATCGTTATCGCAGCCAGGTAGAGATTGCGATCGGCCTTCCCGATCACCGCGTCGTTATCAAACGCAACGACAACCTTCGCCGGACCCTTCGCGCACGTAACGATGAACGTGTAGACTCGCGGCGTGGCGCTGGCGACGCTGACGCTGCCGATCGCGGTCCCGTTGACCCGCAGCGACATCCGCGGCCAGACGCCCCCGGCCGACGACCCGTGCGCCGTAACCGCCACGGTGTACTTGCCCGCGCCGGCGAGATCGAGATACTCCCCCACCTCGCCATCGGACCACAGGTTCCACACGCCGTCGACTTGACCGCCGACAGTCCTGATCTGCGCCTCCGGCGCTCTTATCGTCAATCCGAAGACACTGCCGGCTATGCAACCGATCACCAGGATGCAACTGCACGTTCGTCTCATCGGTCTATCTCTCCACTAGGCGGGGTCACTCGATATCCGGCATGACGGACAGGCCTCGGATCTGCTGCTCGGTCTTCTCGTACGCGCCGTAGAAGTTGGAGTTGCAGTCGAGCCACAACGCGATGCGGTGGGCGTCGGCGCCGGTGAGCTTGACCGCGGCGTGGGTCTTGAGCTTCTTCGTCTTGAGGCAGCGGTAGGGCAAGCCGTGGATCAGGGGCCACAGGCGCGAGGCGCGGGCGCCGAATTGCCCCGGCGTGGTGCGGGTGGGCGTTCGGCTGGGCGAGCGGCCGGGGAAGCCGAACGCGAAACCCATGCGGGCGGTGTCTTCAGCCAGCGGGGCCCCGCCGGCGGCCAGCGCGATGTACGAGCGGCTCCAGACGGGCTTGCCCCCGCCGTATCCGGCGCGGCGAGTCGAGGCTGCCGCGCTCGATAGGTCCGGTGGCGCCTTGCGAGCGTTCTTCTTGTGACACGGGATGCAGTTGCGATCGAGCACGGGCTGAACCAGGCGCGGGTACAGCACGGGGTACGACCCGTCGACGTCTCGGGCAAGTTCCGACGGGGGACGCCCCACCGCCAGCGGCGCCTTGCGCCGGACCGGCGGCGCCTGGTGCGGGTTCTCATGGCACCCGATGCAGGCGACTCTCTGGCCCGGCCGCACGTGCGTGCCCGACCGCATCGACTGGACCGCCAGTCCGCGCTCGTCCAGCGCCTGGAAGTACACCAGCTTGCCCGACGGCATGGTGAAATACGCGCTGCCGTCGGCCTCCACGGGGACCGTGCCCAGCACGCCGCGACACAGCGACTCGCTGGCCACGCCGATGTCCGGGCGATTCATCCAGGTCGTGTTGCGCTTGGGGAACAGTTGGATCACGCGCAGGGCGGTGATCCGCGTCCCGTCGGGCCAGGGCTTTCGCCCGTTGGTGACGTTCAGGCACAGCACGGTCGCTTGGCCGCGCGAGGGTCGATTGGTCGGCGTCGGACGGATCAGCGGCCTGGTCGGGGCTGCCCTGGTCTCGGGTACGGTTGTCGAGACGATCGTGGGCCTGGGGCGCGCCCGAAGCGGCGTGGGACTGAAACAGCCGATCGCCCGGTCGCGGTAGAGCAACTCATGATTGCCGAAGCCGTCGACCAAGAACAATCCGAACGCGTCGCGCCCGGACCCGCACCGCATGGCGCACAGGAGGTAATCCTCGCTCAGCGGGAAGGCAGTCGAGTAGTTCATCCGCCCGCGCTCGACCTCGGGGAACCGCTCGTAGGGCGTGAAACGCTTGAGCTGGCTCATCGCGTCGTCGTCGGGCACGTGAGGGTCCAGGATGACCAGCGATCCGCAGGCGGCGTCGTGGTGCGGGGCCGCGGTGGCCACGTACTTGTGCGAGCCGGGGATCGGCATGATGTTCTGTTCCTGGTCCGGACGGGCGCTGCGGCGGACCGGGTAGTTACCGTGAATCGCCCGCGGGTCCCGCCCGTCGGGGGCCACCACCCAGGGATGGTGGGCGATACAGTCGCCGCGGTCGATGTAGTCCCATCGGGTGTAGATGATTCGCCCGTCGCGCGTGACCGCGGGATGCCATTCGAACGACTCGTGGAAGCTGATGGCCGTGATGTCCGAGCCGTCAGCATTCATGGTGTGCAGCACGTGGTTGGGCGTGGGCCCGCCGCACCGCGAGACCCCGCCTCGCCGCTCGGAGACAAAGACGATCCGCCCGTCGGGCAGCCAGCGAGGCCAGGTGTCGCTGAAAACCCCGTCGGTCAACTGGCGAAGGTCGGACCCGTCGACGTTTACGGAGAACAGGTGATTGACGCCTTGCGGGTTGTTCCGTGGGATTCCGCCGGACCCGTTCATTTCGGAGTATGCGAAGGCCAGCCGCCTCGCGTCGTAGTCGAGGTCCAGCGAGTTGATCGCGCCAAGCCCGCTGCCGGCCCCGGCGGGCGGGCCCAGGCGCAGTTTCTGACCCCTGAGGCGTCCGCCGGCGACGACCGAGCGGGAAAGCACATCCCGGACGACGGGCTTGGGCCCGAACGCGCCGGACAGCACGAACAGTCCCCCGCCGGGCTGGGAATACTGGTCGCCGCACGAGTGACCCCATTTGCGGTTGCGCTTGACAAACAGGATCGAGTCGAAGTTCAGCAAGGGATTAGCCAGTGCAATCCGCCTGCGGACCGAACAGACGCGGGCGAAGAGGGTTTGGGGATCCTTTGCGCCCGCCGCCGCCTTCCGCAGGCGCTGCAGTTCCTGCCGCTCCGAGGCGAAGTCCTTCTCCGGCGCCGCGGCCTGGATGTCTGCCAGCAGGGCCTCGGTGCGGCGGAGGATCACGCTGACAGGGCTCTTCTCGCCGGGCAGGATCAAGGCGTCGCGACGATGGACCTGCGACGCGACCCGCCTGGCCCAGGCCTGGTCAGCCATCCGGGCCTTGATAACGCCGAACTGCCGCGCCGCCTCAGCCCGCAGGTCCAGGCGAACGGTCTCCCGCTCGGGCCAGGCGGTGTGCGAACGGGGCTTGCTCTTCTCGCTGGTCGGTCCAGCCGCCTGTGCGGTCGTCGTGCAGAGAACAAGGGCGACGGCCGTAACGCATCGCACCATGTTCGCATGCATAACATTCTCCTGGACCGACAGTTCGCCTCGCGGCGCATCCGACGTCACACCCCGCTCCGGAGCGACCGCTAGGCGCCAAATGCCAGTATCTCTTGAACCCGCCACGTGTGTCAATGATTCGGGCCCCGCCTCATGTTGGTGTTCGGCCTCACACAATGCCGAAGGCGGGGGTGGCATTTGGTCGAGAAGTGTCGTATACTCCGGGATTGGATATGCTTGAAGGAGTCCGTCCGATGAAGCAATACGAAGGCAAGCTGGTGGCGCCGGCTGACGCGCGGTTCGCCATAGTCGTCAGTCGATTTAACGACTTTATCACGAGCAAGCTGCTGGCCGGTGCGGTCGACGCCCTGGAGCGCCATGACGTGCCGGGCGACAACGTGGACGTCGTCTGGGCGCCGGGCTGTTTTGAGATCCCCCTGCTGGCCCAGCAACTGGCCGCCAGCGGCCAGTACGCCGCCGTGGTCTGCATCGGGGCCGTCATCCGCGGGGGCACGGACCATCACCAGTACGTTGCCGGCGAGGCCGCCAAGGGCGTGGCCATGGCGTCGCTGAAGACCGCCGTCCCGTGCATCTTCGGCGTGCTGACGTGCGACACTATCGAACAGGCCGTCGAACGGGCGGGCACCAAGGCGGGCAACAAGGGCGCCGACGCCGCTATCGCCGCCATCGAAATGGTCAACCTGCTCCAGCAGATTCCTGCCGGCCAGTAGACCGGACGGGTAGATCACCGTGAAATCACCCCGCCGTGCGAGACGCCTGGCTTTGCAGGCACTGTGCTGCCTCGATATCCAGGGCGAGCACGTCATGGACCTGGCCGCCGGGTTCATCACCGACAGCCGCGACGGCGACGCGGCCATCGAAACAGCGATGGACCTGCTCGACAAGGCTTGGGCGTGGCGAGAGCAGTCTGACCAGTGGCTCTCGCGTCATGCGAGGCACTGGGAGTTGGGGCGGCTGGCGCTGGTCGACCGGAACATCCTCCGCCTGGCGGCCTACGAGATGCTCTCGGGGCGGACGGCGCCGAAGATCGCGATCAGCGAGGCCCTGCGGCTGGCCCAGGAGTTCTCGACGGCCGAGAGCCCGCGATTCGTCAACGGAATCCTCGACGCCGTCTACAAGGAGATGCGCGCCGCCGCTGCCCAGGCCGAAGCGGACGCCAAAGCCGCCGCCCAGGCCCCGGCTGACGCCGAACCTGCTGCCGATGACGACGCGGCCGCCGCCGCCCTGGCCGAGGCTGACGCCATCGCCGACGCCGAGGCCGAAGCGTCGACCGAGACACCCTAGCCCCTGCAGGCGCTGACCGCGACAGAGGATGCACGAGAATGGCATTGTTTAGAAAAGCACTCGAAAAACTCACCGCCGGACTCAGCAGGACGCGAAAACGGTTCGCCGATACGCTCCGGGCCGTCCTGAGCGGGCGGAAGCTCGACGACGACCTGCTCGACGACCTGGAGGGGATGCTCCTGCAGGCCGATCTCGGTGTCGCCTCGGTCATGAAGATCCGCCAGGACATCGAACAGGCGTTCGACGACGGACGCGTCGAAACCGGCGACGACGTGATCCCCATGCTCAAGGACGAGTTGAAGAAGTACTGGCCCGAGTGCGACCGGACCGTCCACTTCGCCCCGGACAAGCCCACCGTCATCTTGGTCGCGGGGATCAACGGGTGCGGCAAGACCACGTCGGTGGCCAAGCTGGCTTACCGGTTCAAGCAGGAAGGCATGAAGGTGTGCCTGGCCGCCGCCGACACGTTCCGCGCCGCCGCCGTCGAGCAACTGACGATCTGGGCCGAGAGGATCGGCGTGGATATCATCAAGGGCAGCGGCACGGACCCCGGCGCGGTGGTCTTCGACGCCTGTGACGCCGCCAAAGCCCGCGCCGCCGACGTGCTGCTGGTGGACACCGCCGGACGCCTCCACACGCAGGACCACCTGATGCGCGAGCTGACGAAGATTCGCGACGTGGTGGCCAAGAAGATCGACGGGGCCCCGCACGAGGTCCTGCTGGTCCTGGATGCCACCACCGGGCAGAACGCCCTGAACCAGGCCCGCGCGTTCCAGCAGGCGATTGACGTGACGGGCATCTTCCTGGCCAAGCTCGACGGGACGGCCAAGGGCGGCATCGTGGTGGCCATCCGCAACGAAGTGGACCTGCCGGTCAAGTTCATCGGCCTGGGCGAAACCTACGAAGACGTCGAACCGTTTGATCCCGAGTCGTTCGTTGAAGCGCTGTTTGAGTAGGACGACTGGTCGAAGGTCCAAGGTCGAAAGTCGAAAGTCCAACGGCGAATTGCCCGCGACTTGCGACCTTCGACCTTCGACCTTTGACCTTCGACCATTCACGTTTGACTTCTTGCCCCATCTGTCCGATAACAGGCGAGGGAGTGCAGAGAAACGATGTATTGCGGCAAGTGTGGTAAGCAGAATACTGACGGGATACGCTACTGTGTCCACTGCGGGGCGGACATCGCCCAGCAGACGCCCACGCCGGTCCCCTCGCCCGCCGAGACCATCGAGGACACCGAGGCCCTGCGGCAGGAGATGCTCGACGTATCGAAGCCGCCGACCGATCCGGGCAGGACGCCGGGTGGCACACCGCACGGGCCGCGGATCATCTCCGCCGATGCGGTGGGCGTGGGCAAGACCCTTGCGGGTCGATACAAGATCATCGAGCGCCTCGGCGTGGGCGGAATGGGCGAGGTCTTCAAGGCCACCGACGCCGAACTGAACGACCTGCCGGTGGCGATCAAGGTCCTGCCCCCCATCCTGGCGGCCAACACGCGAAGCATCAATCGCCTGCGGACGGAGGCGGCGATCTCGCTGAAGCTGACGCATCCGAACATCTGCCGCCTCCATACCTTCCGCGTCGACGGCGACGTGAAGTTCCTGGTCATGGAGCACATTCCGGGCAACACGCTGGAAGAGATGCTCGACGCGACGGAAGAGCGCAAGCTGCCCCTGGCCAAGATCCTGCCCATCGCCCGGAACGTCGCCGACGCGCTGGACTTCGCCCACTCGCAGAACCCGCCCATCCTCCACCGCGACATCAAGCCCTCGAATGTGATGGTCACGCCGCGCGGGGTGGGCAAGGTGCTGGACTTCGGCATCGCGCGCGAACTGAAGGACTCCATGACGCGGATGACGGGCAAGGACACCTCGGGCACGCTGCTGTACATGTCGCCCGAGCAGTTTACCGGCTCGACGCCCACCGCCGCCTCGGATATCTACTCGTTCGCGGCGATGCTGTTCGAGTGTCTGTGCGGGCACGCGCCGTTCTGGCAGGGGTCCATCGCCCACCAGTTGCTCAACCAGACGCCCGTGCGCATACCGGACATGCCCGACCACGTCAACGACGCACTGCAGTTGGGTCTGGCCAAGAACGGCGGGGACCGCCCCGAAAGCGCCCGCCTGCTGGTCCGCATGCTTCAGGGCAGGGGGGGGGAGCTGCTGGAATCCAGCGGCACCGGCGTGGCGGTGGGCCGGCCCGCCCGTCCGTCCGAGACCACTGAGGCCAAGGCCCCCAAGCCCCCGGCCAAGCCGACCGAGCGCCCGCCCAAGAGCAGACCTCACCGGCGCCGCCCGCTGCGCGCGATCTTCATGCTGCTGATTCTACTTGGCGCTGCGGCGGGGGTGGCGTACTGGCAGGGACTGATTCCCGCCGAGATCCTGGCCAAGGTGGGCCTCAAGCCGCTCGGCGCGCCGTCCACGACCGATGGACAGCCCCCCACCAAGACCAACGGAAATGGCGGCGGGACCAAGCCAAAGGTCACGTCGGCCACCCTGGACGAGGCCACCGCGGCCAAGCAACTCGCGCTGACCCGCTGGGAGAAGGTCAAGGACGTCTCGCCGACCGACGGTTTCAACCTGAAGCTCGACGCGGCCAGGACGCTGCTGGAGGGAACCGGCGCCGAGCAGATGAAGAGCATGCAGTACGGCCAGGCGGTGGCTACCTTCAAGGAGGTCGTCACGCGATGCCAGGCCATCGAGAGGATCGACGGCGAGCGGACTCAGGCCACCGCCGCGCTGGCGGAGGTGACCAAGGCCCGCAAGGCGGCCGAGGCGGTCTCGGCGAGCGAACTGGCCGCGACGCTGTGGCAGTCGGGCCAGGCGGGCGTCAAGACCGGGCAGGCCGGCTTTGACGCCGGCACGTTCACTGACGCGACTGATGCCTGGACCAAGGCTCAGCAGGACTTCGACAAGGCCACCGTGCAGGCGGTAGCCACCAGCAACGTCAACGCCGCCCGCAAGGCATGGGAGGACCTGCTGGCAACGACCGACGCCGCCACGCTGACCGAATTCGGCGGGACACTGTGGAAAGATGCCCAGGCGGAGTCCGCACTTGCCCGGGCCGCAGGGATAGCCGAAGACGCACCCGCCAAGTGGCGGGCGGCGGCAAAGCTGCTCGACAAGGCATGGACCCAAGCGCTGGTCGACAAGAAACGCGCCGACACCATCGCCACACACGTCACCAAGGCCAATACGCTGATCGCCGACGCCAAGTACGCCGACGCCCGCGCCGAGGCCGACAAGGCCCTTGCCCTGAAGGCCGACCACGCCGAGGCGACGTTCCTGGGCGCCAAGGCCGACGCCGGCGCAGTCCTCGCCCTCGCAAAGGCGGCCATGGACGCCAAGCCCATCGAGTCGCTGCGTCACCTGGGCAAGGTTCAGCCGGGGCTAAAGCGACTGGTTGCCGAGGCCCCGACCGATACGCAGCTTGCTACCTGGCTGGCCGAATGCGAGGCCCTCAAGGGCCGATTGGACAACATGTACCGCCTCGTCGCCCGGCTGGCCAGCCACGACAAGGCGATTACCTCGCTCGATATCACCGCCGACGGCGCCGAGTTCCTGACCGGCTCGGGCGACGGGACGATCAGGCTGTGGACCGTTGCGACGGGCAAGGCCGTCAAGACCCTCGACGCCGGCGGGGACGTCACGTCGGCGGTCTATTCGCCCGACGGGTCGCAACTGGCCTGGGCCCGCGGGGCCAAGCTCGTGACCGCCCCCCGAACCGGCCCGGGCCCGGCCAAGCTGACCGTGCACGAGGGGCATCTTCTGGCGGTGACGGCCGTCGCGTTCTCGCCGTCGGGCAAGACGCTGGTGACCTGCGGCGAGGACGACAAGGTGCTCCTGCGCGACGCGTCGACCGGGAAGGTCACCGCCACGCTCGACAACAAGGACGACGTGACGTGTCTCGCGTTCTCGGCTGACGGCAAGCGGGCGGCGACGGGAAGCGGCAAGCTGCTGATCGACAAGGATGACACGCTCGTCAAGGTCTGGGACATCTCGGGCGAGAAGCCCAGGAGCGTCCTGGAACTGGGCGGACACGCCAAGACGGTGCGGGCGGTGACGTTCTCGCCGGACGGCACGTCGGTGGTCTCGGCGGGCGACGACGGGGTGATACTCATTCGCGACGCGGCTGGCGGCAAGGAGGCGGTCAAGCTGGCGGGCCACGTCGGCGGGGTGGCGAGCCTGTGCTTCCGGGGCGACGGCAGGCGGTTGGTTTCGGCGGGGGCTGACAAGACCATCCGCCTGTGGGACCCGGCCTCCGGCGCCGGCGAGCAAGTGCTCGACAAGCATACCGCCCCCGTCCGGGCCGTGCGGTTCTCCCCCGACGGAAAACACCTGATCAGCGTAAGCGAAGACGGCGCGATCATCATCTGGGCCCTGGGCCTCGAAGCGCCCGCGAAACCCGACGGATCCTGACGGATCAACACACGCCCTACCGTTGTCAGATCAAGTGAATCAGTCAAACGCCCACAGGCTCCGCCTGTGGGCGTCTGACTGCTCCTCTGGAGGAGTACGCATCGCCTCCTCGCGCAGAAGAAAAGGCAGCCGCCCGGCACCCCGTAGGACACCAGACGACTGCCTGGGAATAGGCGTTTTCAACTCGACCCGTCTGCGTCTTACCGGACGAACAGCATTTCGCGGTAGGTCGGCAGGGGCCAGTCGCCGTCGTCGACAAGCAGTTCGAGCGTGTCGGCCCACTTGCGGACCTCGTTCATCGCGGGGATGACCGTGTCGTGCATGTGGGTCGCCTCGGCCAGCGCGCCCTCGGCGGACTCGTCGGCGGCCGCCGCGTCCAGGGCCGCTGCCGCGGACTTCAGGGCCGATACCGCGCCGACCACTTCAGTCAGCAGGCCCATCTGCACGGGATCCTCGACGCCGGCGATCTTTGCGGCGTTGACGGCGGTGGCGACGGTGGCCTGGTACTTCAGCCCGGCCGGCAGGACCATCGTGTGGGCCATCATCGACAGCGTCTGGGCCTCGATGGCGATGCTGGTGGCATAGTTCTCGAGGAGGATTTCCTGACGGCTGTGCAGTTCACGGGCGCTGTAGACGCCGTACTTCTCGAACAGGTCGATCGTCTCCGGCGCGGTGGCCAGCGGGACGCAGTCGACGGTGGAGACCAGGTTGGGCAGCCCGCGGGCGGCGGCCTCGGCCTTCCATTCGTCCGAGTAGTTGTCCCCGTCGAACAGCACGGGCTTGAACGCCTTGATCTCTTCGGCAAGCAGTTCCTGCACGGCGGCGTTCAGGTCGGCGCCGTCAGCGACGGCGGCTTCCAGCTTGCCGGCCATGTAGTCCAGGCTCTCGGCCACCGCGGCGTTCAGGACGGTGTTGGCCCCGGCGACGGACTGGCTGGAGCCGACGGCGCGGAACTCGAACTTGTTTCCGGTAAACGCGAACGGGCTGGTGCGGTTGCGGTCGCCCGCGTCGCGGGGCAGGTGGGGCAGCATGGACACGCCGACCTTGATCGCATCGGCGGACTTGCTGGAGTTCGCCCCGCCGGCTTCGATCTGGGCGAACACGTCGGACAACTGCCCGCCCAGGAACACGCTGATGATCGCCGGCGGGGCCTCGTTGGCGCCCAGGCGGTGGTCGTTGCCCGCCCCGCAGACGCTCAGGCGAAGCAGCCCGCCGTACTTGTAGACCGCCCGGGCCGCCGCGGCACAGAACAGCAGGAACTGGGCGTTGGCGTGCGGCGTGTCGCCCGGCTCGAGCAGGTTCTCGCCGTCGTCGGTGGTCATCGACCAGTTATTGTGCTTGCCCGACCCGTTGATGCCCGCGAACGGCTTCTCGTGCATCAGGCACACGAACCCGTGACGCCGCGCGATCTTGCGCATCATCTCCATCGTCAGCATCTGGTGGTCGGTCGCCAGGTTCGACGTCTCGAACGTCGGGGCCAGTTCATACTGGCCCGGCGCGACCTCGTTGTGACGCGTCTTGATCGGCACGCCCAGGCGGAGAAGCTCGTATTCCACCTCGGCCATGTAGCCCAGCACGCGCTCGTTGATCGCGCCGAAGTAGTTGTCGTCCAGCTCCTGGCCCTTGGGGGGCTTGGCGCCGATGAGCGTCCGCCCGGTGTTGACCAGGTCCGGACGGTTCATGTAGAAGTTCGTGTCGACCAGGAAGTACTCCTGCTCGGCCCCGACGGTGGTGATCACGCGTTTGCTCGTGGTATTGCCGAACACCCGCAGCACGCGCAGGGCCTGGGTGTTCAGGGCTTCCATCGACCGCAGGAGGGGCGTCTTCTTGTCCAGCGCCTCGCCGGTCCAACTGAGGAACATCGTCGGGATCACCAGCGTCGCACCGTTGGGGTTCTCCAGGATGAACGCCGGGCTCGACGGGTCCCACGCGGTGTAACCGCGCGCCTCGAACGTCGCCCGCAGACCGCCCGAGGGGAAGCTGCTGGCATCCGGCTCGCCGCGAACGAGGTCCGACCCGCTGAACTTGGCCAGGATCTCGCCTTCAGGCGTCGGGCTGATGAAACTGTCGTGCTTCTCCGCCGTCGAGCCCGTCATCGGCTGGAACCAGTGCGTAAAGTGCGTCGCACCATGCTCGATGGCCCAATCCCGCATCGCCAGGGCCACCGCATCGCCAATCCCGGCGTCGAGTCCTTCACCGGACTTGGTGGTGGACTGCAACTTCAGGAAGACCGCCTTGGGCAGACGCTCGCGCTGGACGTGTTCGTTGAAGACGTGCTCGCAGTATACGTCGCGAACGTCCGTGGTCTTGTAGTCCACTGCGCCACCCACCGGCACGGTCTTGCTGATCGCACCAATAGCCGTCTGACGTACATTTCCGTGTGCCATCGTCGTGAGTCCTTCTTGCTCAGGCTTGCATGGACCCCGCGCCCATCGAGCCTATTCCCTGTCGGCCGGTGAAGCCGACGCTGAAGGGCCGCGTCCACCGCAACCCACACCCCCCAACTAAAGCACATGTCGTGCCAAACGGAACGCTGGATGGCAACATGTTGTACATCTGGAGGTTACGGAACTGTCGACTCGGGACACAATCGCAGCGGGAACTTCAATTATGTAACTTCAGGCTGCGGCGTGCGACATAATTGTCGTTTTCTTCTGGGAAAGACCACCCAGATGCGCGAGTCGAACACCTCATTTCGCCCCAGGTGAACACACCTCGTTATTCTACACATCCTTCGCAGGAGCCCGTGGGCGTAATGGGTTCTGGTCCACGGCCTTTGGACAGTTGACCCCGCTGGAGCGACGAACCCGGCCAAGGCGTTTAGCCGCCCCGTAGCCGCATGCCATGCCTCCAGACCATGCTAACCCCGTCGGCCGAGAGATCGTCGCTTAGGCCGCGGCCTCGTGCGTGCCAGGGCGTCCGGCTGAGCAGGGAGCCGTTGCGATGTGGCGGCCAGACGTACCACGGGCCTCCGGCCTCGCCGTTTGACACATGTGTCGCGTGTAGGCGAGCCCCTGGAGGCGAGAAGAGACCTCTTGCCGGGCCGGTGCGCGATCGCTCTACCTACTTAAGAGGCATGCACCTGTATTCCAGACGTTTGTCGTTCTTTCCGGGAACAAGTCGACAACTGGGTCGTCTGACGTATGATGCAGCGTTGCATCGCGCGTTATGGTTGGGTTCATCAGCAGGAGACACCCTATGACCCGTTTGACCGTCTGTTGCGTTCTCGTCTTGACGATCCTCGTATTCCTTGCCCCCGGTGTGGCGGCCGCGGCGGAGGCCCACCAGGCCGCGTTCGACAAGAGCGTGGCAACGTGGCAGAAGCTCAAGGCCACCTGCGGAGGGAACTACTCGTACAAGGTCCGCTGGTCCAGTTGGGTCGGGTTCGGCAACGAGACCGAGATCGTCTGTGCCAACAACAAGGTCGTCGAGCGACGATACCGCGAGTGGAAGGGCGGGCCGCAAGTGGTCAGGCCCGGCGGGGCCAAGCCCAAGCCGCAAGGGACCAGTTGGACCGAGAAGGGCAACCAGATCGGCAGCCACAAGAAGGGCGCGCCGCCCAAGACGCTTGACCAACTCTACCAGGAGGCCCGCAAGGTGCTCGCCACCAAGCTCGCGCGCCACCAGCGCCTGTACGTTCGCTACGACAAGCAGGGCCTGCTGAACTCGTGCTTCTGGGTCGACACGCGGATCGCCGACGACGCGCCGCGCACCGGCGTGATGATCTCGGGCATCACGCTGGGCAAGGCCGGCGGAGGTAAGACCACGGGCGGGCGGGCGATCAACCTCAAAAGCGGCGACAGCGGCAAGACGGTCAAGGCGAGCGTGGGCGATCTCGTGCTGATCAAGCTCGCGTCGAACCCGTCGACGGGGTTCTCCTGGTCAGCCGCCGAGCAGGCCAAGGCCTCGGCCGTCACGCCGGTGTCGAAGAAGTACCTGACCGCCTCGCAGATGAACGCCGAGATCATGCCCATGCCCGGCCAGGGCGGCCAGACGACGTTTACCTACCGCGTGGCCAAGGCGGGCAAGGCGACGATCTCGCTAACCTACCGGCGCCCGTGGGAGAAGAAGGTCAAGCCCGCCAGGACGTTCACCGTGACCATCGAGGCCAGTGCAAAACAGGCCGGCGGACCGGTGGTGACCGGCACGATCAAGTTCAGCGCCCCGCCGGAGGTCAAGAAGATCACGCGCATCGTGGTCTCGATCCGCAATACCGCCCTGGCTGACGGCCCGGCGCCGCTGATCGGCACGGTCGAACTCAAGCCCCCGTTCAAGCTGCCCGTGACCTTCGCCGTGCCCTACGATCCGGCCAAGGTCCGCCCCAACCCGATGTTCTACTCGATCTCCGCCCGCGTCTACACTACCGCCGGCGGCCGCGAGAAGCTCTACTACATCAACGACACCCGCCACAACATCTTCCGCAAACCCGGCGACACCACCCGCGACGTCGCCGTCAAGAAACTCCGCTGAGGCGGGCGCTACAGCGGGGGTGCCGTGGGCTGCGGAGCAACCACGTTCTGCGCGCCAAGACGTGGTTGCTCCGCTTCGCTCCGCAGCC
>CAZVEV010000078.1:0-21151 GCA_964625865.1 uncultured Planctomycetaceae bacterium
CGATGTACATCGGGACGTCCGGGGGATCCCCCCGACGCCGTCGGGGGGCTTTGGGGAGTTGCGCGTTGCATCTGTCAGAGTCCCAACGTTTCGCAGATGGCCTCGACGATGGTCTGCGTCGCCGGACGGTGGAGTCTGGCGGCGTTGTCGGCGAGGGTTTGCAGTTCGGTGGGGTCCGACAGCAGGCGCCGGACCACGTCGGCGGTCTGGCGGGGGCGAGGGATCATCACCGCGGCGCCGTGGCGTTGGAAGTGGCGTGCGTTGGCGGCCTCCTGCCCGGGTACGGGGGGCAGCAGGGCCATTGGCGTGCCGCGTGCGAGACACTCAGCGGTGGTGATTCCGCCGGCCTTGGTTACCATCAGCGAGCAGACCGACACCAGTTCGTTTGCGCGATCGGTGAACGACACCGGGATCAGCCGTCCGGGCCGGGCGGCCGCCAGGGGCGCCAGGCGTCCGAGCAGAGTCTTGTTGTGCCCGCCGAGCACTACCACGCACGTCTCTTCGCAGGTATCGGCTATCCGGCAGGCGAGGGTCTGTATTGGTGCACAGGTGAACTGGGCCCCGCCGGCCAGCAGGACGATCCGCTTGTCGGGGGGCAGGTTCCAGTCGGTCAGAACCCGCCGGGTGTCCACGTCGGTCGTCCACTTCGGATGCACGGGAATCCCGCTGACGGTGATCGCCTCGTCGTCGATTCCCCACCGGTGCAGTGTCTCGACGCACTCATCCGTGGGGAGGAACCACTGCCGGACGTTCTCGGCGTACCAGAAGCGGTGGGCCTCGTTGTCGGTCAGGACGACCATCTGGCGGGTCGGGATTCGGTCGCGCCCGATGAGCCTGCCGACCAGCGGGGGCACCAGGAAGTGCGTGCTGACCACCAGGTCCGGCGGGTCGGCACGGAGGCGGGCGACCAGGCGTTTCAGGGCCCGTCGCTCGTGCCACAGGCGCCACCGCTCGGCCGGCGAGCGTCGGGGGCCGTGCGGACGGTCCGTTATCCAGTAACCGATTCCGTAAGCCCAGGGCACTTTCGTCACGCCGAACGCATACCCCCCCGCGTAGTAGGCACGAAACAGCCACGGGGCGTCTGTCAGCACGTCGAGGTACTCCACGTCCAGCCCCGGCGCGCGGTCGGCCAGACCCGCGACGATCGCTCGGGCGGCGGAGTTGTGGCCGGCGCCTACCGAGGCGGTAGCCACCAGCACGCGGGGCGGTCGGGATGTCGGACTCTGCTCGACCATCGGCCCTACAGTCTCACGCCGTCCCGCCCGGGGTTCAAGGGGCATCTTCCCCGCCGTCGCCGTCGGCGCCCGGTCCCGAGTTGACCTTGGCGGAGGCCTCCGCTTGAAGCTGGGCCAACCGGTCCTTCGCTTCCCTGGTCCAGGGGCTTGGGGCGGCATTGGCGACGATGTTGAAGTACTCGCGCGGGGCCTTGACGTCGGGCACCAGGGGCAGGGCCGACGACTTGCCCGTCTGCATGGTCAGGCAGCCGAGGACGTAGTTGGCCTCGATCCCCGCATCGGTCAGGGCGTCCTTGGCCAGTTCCAGCAGGGCGGTGGCCTTGGCGAGTTTCGTCTCGGCGACCAGGGCGACGGCGAGTTTGAGGTTGTCGCCCATGTGTGTGTTCTCGTACTGGCCGGCCAGGTCCTCCAACTGGGGCCCATAGCCCAGGTCGTTGCGATTCAGGGAAACCAGCGCCGCCATCGCCTTGGCTGACGAACGGTCGCTGAGCACGTGGTTCTCCCTCATCAGCCATTGCAGGCGAACGACGTCCTGGAGGGCCCGTCGGTAGTAGTCGGCGTTTCCGTGCGGGACGGCCCGGGCGGGCACGAAGACTCGCCCTTCCTTGGCGCCGTTGGCGTTTCCCCCCCGGCCGACCAGGACGGCGGTCAGTTGCTTGTGGGCCCGGGCGAGCAGTTTCTCGGCCTGGCCCATCCCGTCAGGCTTCCGTAAGGCCAACTGCGCCATGCGCCACGCCGCCAGGGCCGCGTGCGGCGAGCCGCCGTGGGCCGTCAACAAGGTGTTCCACGTGTCGCGCGCCTCGGGCAGGACGAATTCCGCACTGTAGGCGATCAGGACGGGACGAAGCCCCTGTGGATTGCCGTCGGGCGGCCCGACACGAATGGCTTCGTAGGCCGCTTCGTACGCGGCCTCGTGAAGCACCAGCGACCGGGCCTGGGCCTCGAGCCACAACACGCCCGGCGCGCGGGCGGACTCGCCGTGTTCGACCAGGAACGCCTCGCACCGGGCGATCAGATCGTCCCTGCGAGCGGTGATGTCGGCCCGGACGCGCCGGGTCAACTCATCGCGGTTCAGGTCGCCCGCGTCGCGGGCTTCAATCCACGTCTCCAGCGAGACCGACTCGAACAGGGCGTCGGGCTTGCCCGGTCGGTCCAGACGGGCCACCAGCAGGGCGTAGTCCAATTCGTCGCCGCCCACGCGGAGGTGGAAGATCATCACGCCCGACGCAAGCATGGCGACGATAACCGGGCACAGCGCCCCGGGCTTGTAGCGAATCAATTTGACCAGCCCCAGCACGCCCGCGGCGGCCAGCACCGAACCGACGGCCGCCAGGGCGACAACGGCATGGAGCACCCATTGCTTCAGCGGTTGAGCGACCGACTCACCCACCGTCAGCGCGAAGATGCCCAGATACACCAGCAGCGGCGCCAGGCCGAGCAGGGCCGCGATGAAAGGCCCGTCGCTGCGAAATCGCGTTCGGGCCGCCAGAACGCACCCGACCGCCTGGAGCAGCGCCAGGGCCGGCGCGCGGCCCAGCGCGGCGACCAGCAGCACGAACATCAGCGCCAGGACCTCGTCGTAGAGCACGGCGACCATCACCGGAACGACGAAGATCAGCGCCAGCAGGAGCGAGATCACCGCGATCATCCACGGATGCGAGAAGACGCTCAGCGGCTGGACGAACATCGTGCTCAGCGGCGTGTTGAGTCCCTGGTAGTACCCGTGGGCCGACAGGTCCAGCCACTGTCCCCTCGCCAGGTACTGCCAGAAGAACGCGCACGCGAAGACAAAGACGGCGAAGTTCACCGCCAGCACGATCGCGGCCCGCCTGGGCCCGCCCGGCCTCAACAGCGGGTCAGACCCGCGATGATGATCATCATGATGTTCGTTCACAGCGTCTAAGGTTACAGGGTAAAGGTTGAAGGTAAAACACTGTTGTTCATTCCACGTTAAGCGGCGGAGCTTGCTCCGCGCGCGTCGTCGCTCACGTCGCCGATGAACGGTGGACGCACCGCGCCGATCCAACGGGACACGCGGCGAGCAAGCTCGCCCGCCAAACGTGGAATGAACGACAATATCCTTGCGCTTACTTGGTCCACATGCGGTAGAGGATATTGTTGGTGAAAAGGATCCTCGAGAGGCTCTCGTGGGGCCAGTAGTAGTCGACCGTTACGTCAGTGATCTTGCGGCGATAGAGCAGGCCTCGGAAGCGGAGCAGGGGGGTGCGGCCCTGTCGATACCTGTGCTGCCACGCGTGCGACTGGAGCGAGGCCAGGGCCAGCAGGCCCACTTCGTAGTCGGCCCGGCCGGCGTGGTCGGTCGTGCCGGTCATGTACAGCCCGTAGGTCTTGCCGTCGAAGACCATGTCGTTGACGGCCCGCCCGTCGGCGCCGAACGTCGAGAAGGCGGTCATCTTCCGGTAGCGGTAGGTGGTGGCCCTTAGCGACGGGACCAGGTCGGCCATCAGACCCGTTGCGGCGGTCGCCTCGAGAATGCCGTCGGTCGTCACCGTCCTGGCTGTTCCGACGACGCGCGGCTTGAGTCGCGGATCGGTCTGCTGGGCCAGCAGGTCCCGCAGGGGCCAGCGCAAGTCCTCAAAGCGGTTGAACGTGCCCTTCGGCGTGTTGCCCGGGAAGAACACGTGCATCTGGGCGGCCATGTTCTCCGTGCCCACCACGTCACGCACCTGCTTGCGGGCCGAGAGGACCGGCATCGTCTCGCCCAGCGCGACGGCAAATCGCCCGGCCACCGTGCCGCCATTGAGTTCAGTGGTGTACCGCCCCCGCACGCGGCCGCGGCGAACCGAGGCGTCCAGGCGGAGCTGCTTCAGATCGTAGGTGTCCTCGGCCACCGTGTCGCGGGCGCGGAGGCCGGCGATGCGGGCGTGGAGTTCCACGTCGAGGCCCCCGACCAGGCGGGCCAGCAGGGCGACGGTCTTGTCCGCATCCGCCCGCAGGGCCTTGGTCCGTTCGGCTGTCAGCTTGCCCTCAGGCCAGGCTGAGACCTCGCCGGTCGGCGAGAGCCACTTCTCCAGTGCCACCGCATCGATCGTGTCGCCCCGGAGCGTCACCGACCCCGTTGCCTCGGGCCCGGGATCCGCGACGTCAGCCACAACGGTTACACTGCTGCCCATCATCCGGACGGTCAGTCCGTCGGTTCGCAGCCGGCCGACGCGCGGGGGAGCCTTGGCGGGCAGGGCGGCGCCCGCAACGTCAATCGCGCCGCCCAGCCGGACGTCCTTCCCGCGATACTGCCCGCCGAATCCGGCAAACGCAACCGCCGCGTCGAGTACCCCGCGATCGGCGGCGTCCTTGCGCCGGTAGGCGAAGTCGACCTTCACCGCGCCGGTGGGGCGGTAGGGCGTCAGGGCCGGGACGAATGTCACCACGTCGGCGGCGTCTGCAACGGCGAGTCTCCCGCTGAGCAGCACGGCCGTCGGCTGCGGAGGCAGGCCCTTGGCGTGTTTCATCCCGACCTCGCCGCCGGCGGTGGCCCGCGTCGGGCCCACGTGTGCGTCGAGTTCGTCGATGCGGATGCGGGTCAGGCTGCGCGGCGCCGCTGCGGTCAGCCAGAGCCCCGCGGGCCGGTCTGCAGGCTTGATGACACGGCCCATCGAGGCCAATCGCTCGGCCGGTTCGCCCTTGAGGCCCAGCGTGTCGGCCAGGGCCGCCAGGTCCACCTGCCCGGCCAGCCGACGCGCGTCAAGGTCTACCGCCAGGGCCAGCTCCTCCCCGTCGCCCGCGGTGTCGACCGACACGTCCAGACGACCGGCCAGGGCGTATTGCTTGACCGCAGCCGCCATTTCAGGCGCCAAAGCGCCCAGGACCCCGTCGAGCGATGCCGAGGCGGCCAGGGCGATCTCTGAGCGTCTCAGCAGGTCGTGCCATCCCTCCGGGGTCTCGGGCAGGGCCCTGGGGATCGTCAGTCCGGTGACATCCAGCCTGAACGTGCTGTCCCCCAGCCGCCCGGTCGCGGCGGCGCGGCGAAGCTCCACGTCCTGCTCGCCGACGATCGTGCTCGCCGAAGCGATGATCTCCGCAACGGCGCCGGGACGCTTGATCCGTTGCGGGCGGCCTGTCGAGGCGAATCCCAGGTCCGTCGCGTCGAGGCGGACCCCTGCGCTCGCCGACCGGTCTCGCCACCGGCCCCAGCCGCGAAAAGCGCATGCGCCCGACAGTGTGGCGGTCCCCAAGGCGTCGGCGGTCGTGCGGCTGTGTTTCACAAGCGCCGCTGCGTCGCGAACCGTTCCGGTGACGTAGACTCGGCCGCTGAGGGGCGTCCGGTCGGGCTGGAGGTCGGGCAGATCGGCGGCGGCATTGACCGTTGCGTAGTCGCAGTCGGCCGTCAGGTCGACGTGATACCGCGCGCCAAAGCGTTTGGCGGGCGAGAGCGTCAGCGTCACGTCGGTCCGCTCGCCGGACGGCTTGACGAAGGCCTCGCCGGCGTCGAGGGCCAATTCGCGCAGGTCGGCGAACACCCCGGCGCGATGCAGTTGGTGTCCGATCAGGTCGACAACGAACGTGGTGCGGACGGCGCCTTTGACCACGATGTCGTCGATTCGCCCGGCGGCCCCGGGAAAGCACGGGATCAGGGCCTCGACGTTCGACAGCGCCACGTCGCCGCCCGCCGCCACGCGGATGGGGGTCTCCGGTGCGCGGTGGGGGGGCAGCGTCCACTCGGCCCGGCCGCCGGTGAGCGTCGCCGTCGCCTTGCCGACGGTCAGCCAGGCTGACACGTTCGCCAGTGCGGTCGGGTCAACGATCGTGCCCGTCAGCGCCAGCGAGGCCGGCACGTCGCGCGGCTTGACGAAGACTACTCTGCGAAGCGGCGCTTCGCCGCGAAGCACGAGCTGGTCGCCCAGCGCCATCTCCACGCCGGCCGGCACGTCGAGGCGGGCACGCACCGTCAGCGGGGCCTGCGGATCGTGCGTCACCACCACGTCGACGGCCTGTCCGTTGAGCTTGACGCCCTTCAGCGCCGCACCCACGTCCGGCCCGAGGCGCTTGGCGAGCGACAGGGCCTCAATCCGCCCCCGGACGGTCACCTTCAGGTTCTCCACACACGCCAGGGCGTTGTCGTGCGTCGGATCGTCCAGAACACCGAACAGCGATCGCCAGAACGCCGTCGGGTCATCGAATCGCACGTCGAGTCGCGCCCGGCCGTGCGTGGGCACCTGTGTGACGGCCTCGACGCGCGTGTGGGCCGGCTGGGTCTCCTTTGCCGCCCTCCCCCCCACGTGCTGGACTCCAATGTTGACCATGGCGTCTTTGGCAGGCAGGCCTTTGAGGTGCGGGGCCAGCACGGGGGCCAGTCGCGCGGCAGCCTCGACGTCCCGGACCAGGACGGCGGCCGAGCACGCAAGGTGTCGCGCTGCGGCGCGAACCTGCTTGGGCAGAGGCTCGTCACGTGCCGCTCGGACCTCCGCCTCGAGCGCGGTGATATCGTTCACCGTTCCTCGCAGGACGGCCCTGCCGGCCGGGCCGAATCGGACGGCCGCATCCAGCCGCGTCTCGCCCTGGGGCAGGAGCGTCAGGTCCAGGCGTGCTCCGGTGTCAGCAGACTCGGCGCGGTGCCACTCGCGGGCCAGTTCGGGCCACAGACGCCTCAGCAGGTGCGGGCCCGTCACGCGCACCGCCAGCGAGCCGGTGGTCGCCGACCGGAGGGCGGGCCACGATGCAATCGTCAGCAGCTTGTCCGAACGGACGAGTTCCTGCAGGTCGGCGAGACCTTCAGCTACCGCGACGTTGGCCCCCGCGGTCAGGCCCGGTGCGGTCAGTTTCGCATCGAGCCGCCCGCCGTCGGGACCGTCGGCGCTGAATGCGACTCTCGCTGTGACACGATCAGCCAGGGCGCCCCGGGCATCGGCGAGTTTCGTCAGGTCGAGAGTCACCGTTGCGTTGTCGACCGCGCCGTCGTCATGCAGAACGGCCTTCAACGTGCCCGCGCACCGGCCGTGAAGTCCGCGCCGGTATCGCATGGCCAGTTGCATCCCGCCGGCTTCGGCGATGTTGATCCTCGCGAACGTCAGTTCGACGCGTGTGGTCCGTCGCGCGGGGTCGACCTGAAGGCTCACGCCCACCGGCGCGGGCCCCGCGTCCTGAACGAGCGCTGCCGACAGCGTGATCCGTGCCTTGCCCTCCGGTCCCGTGAAGACCTGAGCATCGCCGACGGTCAGTTCGACCGGGCGGGGGCGCGAGGGCATGTTGGTGGATATGCGTCCCTGGTGGACGGATATGCGAGGCGGTTTGGGCCGATCGCCCAACGTGGCGGTCAGGCGCTGGAGCGGCGCCAGGTTGTGCGTCCCGTCTTCGGCGAGCGTGACGTGCAGTTGGGGGCGGTCCAGTTCGAGCCAGTCGGGCCTGCCGTCGACCAGGAGCGTCAGGGGGTTGGCGTCACAGCGGACCCGCCGCACGCGAACGATGGGCTCGGGCGAGCCGCCCTCATCGTCGATGGTCAGCCCCGTGATGGTGAGCCCCTCGCCCCAGTCGAGGCTCAGGCCCTCAATGCGGACGGTGGCGCCGGCTCGGCGTGACAGCTCACGGGCGATGTACTGGGCAACTCGTCCGGTCGGCAGCCACCAGGGCAGCGTGACGCCCGCCACGATCAGCCACAGGGCCACGTAGACGAGTACTCGCCCCAGCCTCTGGAGCCGGCTTCGCCTCGCTCGTGTTGCTGTCTTGTGCGATTTCACGGTGTGAACAGAAGTTAAAGGTCCAAGGGTCAAGGTTGAAGGTTAAGGGTCAACGACCGTAAGCAACTCCGTAACCTTTACCCTTCAACCTCGAACTTTCAACTCCGCTTACACGTTGAAACGGAAGTTGATCACGTCGCCGTCCTGGACGGGGTAGGTCTTGCCTTCCAGGCGGACTTTCCCGGCGGCCTTGGCGCCTTTCATGTCGCCGTTTGCGTACAGATCGTCATAGGCGACGGTTTCCGCTCGGATGAATCCGCGGGCGATGTCGGAGTGGATTTCTCCGGCGGCCTCGACGGCCGGCGTGCCGGAAGGGACGGTCCAGGCGCGGCACTCGTCGTCGCCGACGGTCAGGAAACTCACCAGCTTCAGCGCGCTGTAACAGGCGCGGATCAGGCGGTCGCTCGCGGACGCCTCCAGGCCCAGGTCGGCCAGGAATTCGGCCCGCTCGTCGGGGGGCAGTTCGGCAAGCTCCTGCTCGATCCGGGCCGACAACTGTATGCAGGGACAGCCGCCGACCTGCTCCGGCCCGGGCGCCGCGGCCTCGTCCTCGCCGCAGTTCAGCACGATGAGAATGGGCTTCTGCGACAGGAAGGCGAAGCTGCGGATGAGCTTGTCCTCGGCCTCCGAGGCGATGGCCTCGGCGATCGGCTTCTCGTTCTCGAGGGTCTCGCAGAGGCGCTGCATCAGTTCCAGTTCGCGCTTCTGCTGGTCATGCTTGCCCGTGGGCTTGCGCATCGCGGCCTCAAGCTTGGCCACGCGATTGGTCACCTGCTCGAGGTCCGCGAAGATCATCTCGCTGAGCAGTTCTTCCACGTCGGCGGCCGGGTCCACGCGGTCGCGATAGGCCGCTACCGTATCGCTCTGGAAGCCGCGGACGACGAAGACGAGCATGTCGCTCTGTCGCATGGCCATCCAGTGCGTCTTGGCGCGGCTTCGCCCGGCGGCGTCGGACAGGTCGAAGCCGGGCAGGTCGAGGAACTCCAGTTCGGCCGGCGTGGTCTTCTTGGGGTTGTACTGCTCGCTGAGCCAGACCAGTCGCGGGTCGGGCACCTTGACGACGGCAAGGTGGGGCTGGTCGGGCCTGTGCAGATCCACGCCGCTTCCGGCCGCCGCGGCGACCGCGGCAAACAGGGCGCTTTTTCCGGACGATGCCGGTCCGATCAGTGCCACACGCATAGTCTTGTCACCTCAGAGTTAAAGGTCAACGGTCACGAGTTAAAGGTTAACGACCGGAAGCACGTCCGCAACCTATAACCTCTAACCTTCAACTCTGAACCTCTGACTCGTCCGATTCATCCGGCCAGTTGGCGCTGGAACTGTTCGACGCGGGCGGCGGCGCGGGCCAGTTCGTCATCGTTTGCGGCGAGACGGCCCCAGCGCAGGCGGTAGTACAGGGCGATCAGTTCATCGATGTCCTGGGGGGGCAGCGTGAGCGTCTCGGCGGCCTGGCGGGCCCACTGGCGGACGGTCAGTTGTTTGGCCCACGGCGGCCCGTGCCGGGTCAGCAGGTCAAACAGCGTCTTTGCGAACTCGAACTGGGCGGCGGGAACGGCCTGTCCGGCGTCGACAAGCTTGCGGCGTTTGCGGCGTCTCCTGACGGCCCGGACAATGAGCAGGACCTCGACGGCCAGTCCCAGGGAGCAGACCCCGATGGCCAGACGGAACAGCAGGCGGTCCACCACGCCACTGACCACCAGGTTGACGAAGCTCTCAGCGACGGCTTGCGCCATATCGGATAGCGCCCGACCGACCGCGGCCAGCGCGTCGCGAATCCGTTTGGCCAGCGCTTCCCGCGCCGCCGCGTCATACTCGATGATCTTCTCGTGCCAGAACGCCTTGGCGCTGTTCCACAGGCCGGCTAGCCATCCGGTTGTCTGGTCCCCCGTGCCGCGGCCGGCCGCCGGCGTGGCGTCGATGATGACCCAGCCTCGCGAGGGCACGTAGACCTCGGTCCACGCGTGGGCGTTGCGTTCACGCACGACGAACTTGCCCCCGGTCCCGCCTGCGCTGGAGGCATGGAACCCCTGGACGTAGCGCGCCGGAACGTTGAGGTGGCGACACATCACCGTCAGCGCCGAGGCGAAGTACTCGCAATGGCCTCGTTTGAGATAGAACAGGAAGTCCTCAACGCCGTCGCGGCTTCCGGTCGCGTCGGTCAGATCCAGCGTGTAGGAGCACCGTTTTCGGAGGTTGTCCGCGAGGCGGTCTGCAATACGGAGACACCTTTCGTCGTCGGGCGTGGCGCTCGTGGCGTCCGGGTCCGCCAGGTCGGCGCACCATCGTTCAGCCAGCGCCGCCACGTTCGGGTGTGTGTAGACCCGGGCATGCACGGTCCGGGAACCGACCAGCGGCGGCGGCGCGTTGTCCATCATCGCTGCCACGGCCGCCGCGTAGGCCGGCTGCCTGTCGGCCCGACGCGGCGACGTTTCGGGTCGAACGTACACGCGGTACACCACGTCCTCCAGGCTGCCCAGACGCACCTTCACATCGCTCGGGACCCGAAGACGGAACGTACCATCGACTTCGAGAACCGACGGCGTCATGGCCAGGGCGGCCGAAGGATCGCCGGTCAGGTCCACTCGTCCGTAATCGTCCCAGGCCCCGACGAACTCCACGTGCCCCGCCGGCGGGGTGGCGAACAGGGTTGTCAGGTAGTTCGCTTTCATGACGACCTGCTGCACGGCGGCGGCCGGTTCGTCCATCGTGGCATCGACCGGGCGCAGCCGGTCGTACGGAGAGCCGATCTGTCCCGGGATCCAGTGCGAGTCGGTATACGTGTAAAAGACCTTGCCCCGCATGTACGCGCTGACCGGTCCGCCCTGCTGGGTAACGGTCATGACAATCCGGTCTGACTGGTAGATCTTCCTGGCCTGGCCCAGCTTCGGCACGGCCGCCATGCCCGAACTTCGCGAAAGGATGCCCGGCGTGTTGCCCCACGCCTCGCCGCGCGGCGCCAGGAGGAACAGGACCGTCCCCACCAGGAGCATCCCCGACAGGGCCAGCGCCGCGTATCGACGCAACGGTCCGCCGGGCCAGTGGATAGTCAGTCCCGACGCGTGGGCCTCACGGCTCGCGGCGTCCTGGCCATTGGCTGCCGCCGCATCCAGGCCCCGCTTCAGCGTAAACACGCAGGCCGCGTAACACGCCAACGCCAGGTACACCACGAGCGTGACGGCAAACCACAACTCGTTCGACAACAGGATACCGACGACCATGACCAGCGTGCTGAGGACCATCACCTGCACGTAGTCGCGGTTGGTCTTGCGCTCGAAGAGCTTGCACAACTGGATCAGGATCAGGTAATGCCCCAGCGACAGCTTCATGTCCCCGCCCTTCATCAACAACTCCGCCAGCAGGACGAGGCTCGCCAGGACAACGGCGATGTTGATGTAGAGGCGGCGAAGGGAGATCTCCTTCTGGTGCCGCACGGCCAGCAGGTTGGCCACCACCGCGACCGTGGCGGCCCCCAGGTACAGCGCGCTGCCCTCAATCACGCTGAGCGCCATCGCGCCCAGCCAGATCATCGCCAGCAGGGGGCGCTCGATCCGGCGCCGCTCGTCGAAGAGCATGTCGGTTTGCGAGAAGCTCCTCAGGGGCATACGGCGTCCTCCGTGAGGGTCTCGACGACGCTCGTGCTTCGCAGCGAAGCGCCGCTTCGCAGAGTCGTATCGGCAAAGACCTCGTCAATCCGGTCTGCTCCGACGACCGTCAGGTGCCTGCACGACCGGCGGACCCCCGCCAGCAGGGGCCCGGGCAGGTTGGCCCGGGGCGTCAGGACCACGACCTGCGCCTGGCGCAGCATGTGGCGCGAGCTGCAGGCCACCACCTCGTCCAGCGCGACGGTCGTGTTGGCGTCGACGCTGCTGAGCGCATCGAGCAGGTCGTTTCTCTGCCCGCGCCCGGACCCGAGGCGCAGGGCGACCGCCCCGTCGCCGCGCGCCAGGGCCATCCCCACCTGGTACCCGCGGACGAACGCGTGGTCGATCAGGGTAGCCGCCAGGCGCAGCACGCGCTCGCGCCGGGCCTGGCCGCCGTCCGACGCGTCGGGCCAGTGCGTGTCGACGATGACCCAGAGCGCTTCGGGCAGGGGGCGGGCCATCTCCCGCACCACCGGCGCCCGTCGGGTGGCCGATCGGCGCCAGTGGATCCATCGCGGAGAGTCGCCGGGGCGATACTCGCGCAGGCCGAAGAACTCATCCGACCCGCCGGAGACCTGGCTGGGCGGGGCCGACGAGGTCTCGACCGCCCCGCGGTGGAGGAGGCGCTGCCTGAGCCTGCCCCGCGCGGGCCAGACCACCATCTCCGCCGGCTGACGAATTCGCCTGCGGGCGCGGACCAGCCCGAACGGAAACGTCGTGGCCAGCAAGACGCCCTGGAGTTTCACCCGCCCGCGATGCAGCGGCGTCAGGCGCCCGCCGGCGCGAAACCGGCCTCCCGCGCGAACGTGCATGCAGTAGCCCCCGGCGGCCTGAACGCCGTCGGGGTCGGTCTCGGCGACCGTAAGCGAGAGGCATGAGCCGCCCTTGCGCGTGTTGGTGACGTGATAGCCCACGCTGACGGTCTGGCCCTGCCACGTCCGGGCCGGGGCCGACCGTGCCACGCGCACCCCTGCCAGCGTCCGCCCCGCCAGTGTGATCGACACCATCAGCGCGCCCATCATCACACCGAACATGACGAACATCAGGGGCGAGTCGATGTTCCTGACCGACGCGACCCCGATGAGCACCGCGACGATCAGAAACAGCCACCCCGCGCGCGTCAGGCGCAGGTGAATCGCTCCGAGTCGCGGCGCTTTACGCTTCGATGCCACGGTCACACTCCCAGCGCGGTTACTGCGGGGCCGGTATCGTCTCCAGTATGCGCGCGAAGACCGCCTCGCCGGCCAGGGCCAACCCGTCGTGAGTGAACGCTTCGGTCATCAGGCGGTGGGCACAGACGGGGGCGGCAAGGTCCTTCACGTCGTCGGGAATCACGTACTCCCTCCGCGCCAGCAGGGCCGACGCCCTGGCCGCCTGCGCCAGGGCCAGGGCCCCGCGCGGCGAGATGCCGATCGTCAGTTCCTCGCTGGCCCGCGTGGCGGCGGCGATGGCGAGGATGTACTCGACGATCGCATCGTCCATTCGCACGGCCGGCACGTCGGCTTGCAGGGAAAGCACGTCGGCAACGCTCATCACCGGCTCGAGCGCTCCCAGGCGCGTCTGGGCCGGCCGCGTCCGAAGGATCTCGCGCTCCGTGTCGCGGTCCGGATACCCTATCCGCACGCGGATCATGAAGCGGTCGAGCTGGTTCTCCGGCAGGAAGTACGTGCCCTCGAAGTCGTAGGGGTTCTGGGTGGCCAGCACCATAAACGGCGGGCCCAGCGGATAGGTCTTGCCGTCCGTCGTCACCTGCCACTCGTTCATCGCCTCCAGCAGGGCGCTCTGCGTCCGGGGCGTGGTGCGGTTGATCTCGTCAGCCAGCACGATGTGGGCGAAGATGGGCCCGGGCTTGAACGTGAATTCGCCGCTGGTCGAATCGTAGATGCTCACGCCCAGGATGTCGCTGGGCAGCAGGTCGGGCGTCAGTTGGATACGGTTGTATGTGCAGTCGATGCTGCGGGCCAGCGCCTGGGTCAGCACGGTCTTGCCCACGCCCGGGGCGTCCTCGATCAGCACGTGTCCCCCGGCCAACAGGGCCACCAGCACCTGCCTGACCGCCTGGTCCTTGCCCAGCAGCACCGATTCAAGGTTCTGCCTCAGCGCGTCAAGATTGTCCGCTTCGGTCATCGCATTCCTCGTCGCCGATCGCCCGCCCCCGCCCGCCAACACCGTCGACCGCGTGATCGACTGTCGAATGATTATAGCAGCAAACCCCGTCGCCCGCGACCGCAGCTATCCGGCCAGCCCCCTCCAGAACGCCCGAGGCCGCGGCCTAAGCGACATTCAGGCGCTCAGAGGGTCCCGGGGGTACCCCGCGCGAGGAAACACGGCCACGGGGCGGCTACGCGGTTCAGTGGGGAAGCCCAGGCGCAGGCGCTTGTCTCTCTCTGCCGCTGTTTGGTATGATCAATAGAGTAGGGGCAGGTGGCAACCGGTTTTCGGGTCTAGATTTGCGGGTGAAGGTGAGAAGGCATGACGCACGTTGATCTGGCGATGTTCGTTCCGTTGGCGATTGCGCTGGTGTTCTGGTGTCGCGGCGTCTGGAAGGCGAGCAAGGGGGACTTGAACTTCAGCGCCGTGCTGTTTGCCGCCTGCGCGGCCGCTTACGTCGCCTTCTACAGGCTTACCGTGCTGACGGACGTGCTTTGGATTTTCATGCTGGTCTGCGCGGCGGCGGCTGGCGGGGCGGCGGTCGTTCGGTGGAGGCGGTCGGCGTCGCCGAGATTCGCCGCGTCGTTCGCGGCGGCGGCGCTGTGTCTCGCCTCGCTGTTGTTCGTGGGCGAACGCCAGTGGCTGCTGCCGTCGAACTCCCTGCTGGTCATCCAGCCCTACCGCAGCGCCGGGACGTGGGTCTTCGACGATCCGCGGGTCGGCCTGAAGGCAGAACCCTTCGTCTCCGGGATCCCTGAGCTGATCGACAAGCTGGTAGCCGACGCGGAGATCCCGGACGCTGACAAGGGTTTTCGCCTGACGTTCTCGTCGCAGCCCTTCCCGGGTCACCAGGCGGTGGTCGTCTGGCGCCGCTCGGAGGGGGCCGGCAACTGGTACTACTCGCCGAAGTACGACATGGAAGGCTGGCTGTGCCCGGCGCTGTTCAAGTACTTCAAGCGCGCCCCGAAGGAGATCTACGTCAAGGCCGAGGCGCTCGGCCCGGTCCCCGCGAGCACACGGTAACCCCGGCGCGCCGGGATTGTCGTTTCTTGTTGTAGCAATGCGGCCGCGGTATAGTGCCCGTCATGAACGACCATGCCCACGATTGCCAGCGCATACGGAACCTCTGGGCCCCGTGGCGGGCGGAGTATATCCAGTCGCTGTCGGGCGACGACGACGGGTGCTTCCTGTGCCGCTGCCGCGACGAGACGGACCGGGACCGCCAGAACCTCGTGCTGATGCGCCGCGGAGGATGCCTGGCTGTCATGAACCGCTTTCCGTACACCGGCGGGCACGCCCTGGTGGCGCCGCTGGAGCACGTGGCGGACTTCGCCGCCCTGGACGGGGCGACGATGCAGGAGATCATGGAGACCCTCAGCGATCTGCAGACGCTGATGGCCGACGCGCTGGGCGCCCAGGGGTTCAACATCGGCGTGAACATCGGCCGATGCGCCGGAGCGGGCCTGCCCGGGCACCTCCACGCCCACATCGTGCCGCGCTGGCCTGGCGATACGAACTTCATGAGCGTCTTCGACGACGTCCGCGTGGTCCCGATGTCGCTCGAGTCGATCTACGACGCGCTGGCCGCCGCGGCGCAGCGGCTGGGTGTCGAGACCGGCCTGACGGCGTAAGACCATGGACGGCGCCTCAACACAGCGAGAAGCCTTCGAGCAGCGTCAGCAGCGGTGGCTGGCCCCGTGGGCCGTGACCGAGGGCGCCTGCGGACCACGCCGCTGGGCCGAACCGCCCCATCCCTACCGCACGTGCTTCCAGCGCGACCGCGATCGGATCGTGCACTGTTCGGCCTTCCGCAGGCTGGACTTCAAGACGCAGGTCTTCGTGCCGCATCAGGACGACCACTTCCGCACGCGCCTGACGCACACGCTGGAGGTCGCCCAGATCGCTCGCGACCTGGCCCGCGCGCTGCAGTTGAACGAGGACCTCGCCGAGGCCGTCGCACTGGCGCACGACCTGGGGCACGCACCGTTCGGACACGTCGGCGAGGAGGTGCTTGACGAGTTGATGGCCGATCACGGCCGATTCGAGCACAACCGCCAGTCGCTGCGGATCGTCGATCATCTGGAGCACCCGTACCCGGATTTCCGCGGGCTGAACCTGACGGCGGTCGTTCGCGAGTGCCTGGCCAAGCACGAGACGAAGTACGACAGCCCGATCTGCGAGGACTTCGACACGGGCCTGCTGGCCCCGCTGGAGGGGCAGATCGTCGACCTGGCTGACGAGATCGCCTTTACCGCCGCTGACCTGGACGACGCGCTGGCGGGCGGGTGGCTTGCGGTGGAGCAACTGGCCGAGACGGAGTTGTGGCAAGCCGCGTGGTCGCGGGCGCAGGCTGCCGCGCCGCACGCGCGCCCCATCCACAAGCGCATCCGGGCCTGCAAGGCCGTGCTGGCCGCGATGGCCGACGACATGATCGCCCAGACCGCTCGCACCGTCGCGGACCTGGGCGTGCAGAGCCCCGACGACGTCCGCGGCGCGCCGCGACGGTGTGCGACGTTCTCGCCCGCGATGGCCCCCGCGGTGGACCAACTGCAGCGCCTCCTGCTGGAAGAGGTCTACACACACCCCCGCGGAGCCGTTCACCGCGACACGGCGCGCGAGGCCGTCAGCGACCTGTTTGCCGCCTACACCGGCCGCCCGGACCTGCTGCCGCAGCGCTACCGCAAGCGGATCGACGGCGAGGGCCTGCACCGCGTCGCCTGCGACTTCATCGCCGGAATGACCGATCGCTACTGCCTCGAAACGCACGCGGCCCTTCGCGCCGACGCGCAATAGAAAACGGGCCGGAGCAGGGCTCCGACCCGTTGACATGTCGATCGATCGTGCGACCTAGACCATGTCCTTCAGGGCCTTCAGGGCGCGGACCTTGACCTTCGTCGAGGCGGGCTTGGCCTTGATGTCCATCAGCTCGCCCGGCTTGAAGGGGTTCGGGACGCCCTTCTTGGCCTTGCGGGCCGGGACTTTCTGCTTCTGGATCTTGATCAGGCCCGGAATGCTGATCGCGCCGGCCCCGCTGCGACCCAGGGACTTCTTGATCACTCCCGCCAGGGAGTCCAGAACAGCGGCGACCTGCTTCTTGGTCAGGTCGGTGTCGGCCGCGATCGTGGTCAAGATCTCGGTCTTCGTCATCGGCTTCTTCGGTGCTGCCATACGTGATGCTCCTTCTCTAAGATTCCGACCGATCGGAGCCCACAAGTGAGCCCCGGGGATGACGACCCAAACTCATCCTTCGTGCGACCGTCATCCCTGATTTGCCGGGCCACGCGACCCGAATCGCAAGTATGTTGCGCCTGCGTTCGGCACAGGTCAACACGAATTTCCCGAGGAATTCAAAATAATTTTCGCACCGGGCGCTCCCGCGGCGCTATACAGTCGGCCCCAACGCCCCCTCAGCGCAGCACGCCCCCGGCGGCGGGGTCGGCCCGCGCGTCGATAATCTGCACGCTCGAGATCGCCTTGAACTGCGCACTGTCGAAGACCTGCCACACCACCTTCTTGTCGCGCGTGACCTCGAAGATCTGCGGCTGTTTGCCCATGTTCTTGTACCCGTCCCAGTTGCACACCACCGTGTTGCCGTTGGCCAGGCGGTGGACGCCCGCGACGAATCGCAGGGGGTGACCCGCCAATTCCTTCTCGCCGATCTGCCAGACGATCTTGCCTTTCGCGTCGACCTCCACCAGTGTGTGCCCGTTTCCGCAGGAGATCAGCAGCCTGCCACCCCCCAGGGCCACCACCGCAAACGGATTGCCCGGCACCTTGACCGTCCGCACCGTCTTGCCCTCGCCGTCGATCTCGCGGACCTGACGCTGCGAGTTCATCGTCACCAGGTACGTGCCCCGCGCCGTCTTGCGGGCATGGCGCATCTGCCCGTGCACGCCGCGGCCGGACGGCAGCACGACGGTCTTGACGACCTTGCCCGCCCGGTCGATCTCCAGCAGCTTCGCCGGCTTGCCGCACTGGCCCACCAGCACCTTGCCGTCCGGCAGGGGCTGGCACGTATGGACCTCGCAGCCGCGCGGGACGGCGTAGGTCCAGACCGTCTTGCCCCCCACGCCGCTCTTGAGATCGGGCACGACCTGGCGCACCGCGTCGTTTCGCGCGGCCAGCAGGACGTTCCCGTTGGCCAGCAGCCACGCGTCGTTGCACACGCCCGTCTTGGGGTATCGCCACTGGATCTTCCCGTCGCGTCCCACGATGACGACCTGGTGGTTGCGGTTGTCGGTCGCGAGGAACCGGTGGGTGATCTTCTTCGGCGCCGGCGTGCTGGCGGCAGGTGCGGGCCTGGCAGCGGCGCGGGCTGACGGGGGCAACGGCATGACCGTCAGCGACAGTGCGACAACGACGACGGACCAGCGCATGGTCAATCCTCCACGGGGGGGGCAGGGGGGGCGGGCGGTTCGACGCGCCCGGCCATCAGGGCCGCCACCGGGCGGGTCAGGGGGTTCTCGTCGAGCAGTATCCTGAGCATTGCCGTCAGCGGGGTCGCCAGGAACATGCCCACAATGCCCCACAGCACGCCCCAGAAGATCAGGGCGATCATGATGGTGATCGGGTGGAGCCCGGTGTTGCGCCCCATGATCCTCGGCTCGACGACGTTGCCCACGACGAACTGGATCAGCCACGGTATCGCAATGGCCAGCACGGCCGCCGCCGTGGAGATGCCCGGCGTCAGGAGGATCATGGGCAGCGGAAGGACTGTGGAGACAATCGAGCCGACCGACGGGATGAAGTTCAGCAGGAACGCGAGCAGCCCGAACACCAGCGCCAGCGGCACGCCACACGCCCACAGCGTCAGGCCCACCAGTATGCCCGTGACGGCTGAGACGCCCACCTTCGTGACGATGTACTTCTGCGTGCGGGTGTAGATGTCCGCCCATGCCCCGGTGCGGCGTCTGCTCTTGACCGTTGCGCCGAACAGCAGGAAGCCCAGGAAGATCAGCACCAGCACGCCCTGCGAGACCAGGTCGATCACTGTCGTGGTCATGCTGACGATCAGCGTTTCGACCCCTTCGGTTATCTTCACGCGGACGGCGTTGACGTCCAGGTCCAACCTCTCGGCGGCGGTGTTCAGCAGCTTGTCGACGCCGGCCTTGTACTGCGTAACGTTGCCGCTCAATTCGCCCATCGACTGGGCAACGAACAAGCCTACCAGGGCGAGCACCACCAGCGCCAGCACGAGCGTCAGTGCGACCGCCGGCGCGTGCGGCATGCGGAGGCGCCTGACCTGCAGATCCACCAGCGGCGTCAGGGCCACCGCCAGGAAGACCGCCAGGACGAACGGAACCAGCACGTCGGCCAGCAGGTGCAGACCCGCCGTGATCGCCGCCGCCGCGACGATCATCAGGCAGATCGTCTGGATTCTCTGCTCGTCCTGCGCCTGTCTCATGCGGCCACCTTTCCGTCCGTCCGTCGTGAGTCCCTACGATATATCGCCTGGCTTGGCCGGTTTCAACATCCAGTTCGGTCGATGCCGCCCCTCTTTGCACCTGCCGCAGCGCCTTCCCGCCCAGCCGGACGCCCTGGCACGCACGAGGCCGCGGCCTGAGCGACGATCTGGCGGCCGAGGGGGTAAGGGATGCTTTCGGGCGCGGCATGCGGCTACGGGGCGTTTACGGACGTTGGCCGGGACGCCGCGGCCCGTCACATGGCCGCGTACTGTTGTCCGCCGACGGCGCCCCATGCGCGTTTCGAGGAGATTTGTGTTGCTTTTTTCGGCGGGATGGAGTACAATTACGCATTCGATGGACGTCAGGTGCCGGGGCGCACACAGGTCGCATGCCATGGATGGAGACGGTCACGCCGCACGGCTGCAGGTGGCCCCGGTTGGTGCCGCGTCGCGCGTCCGGATGTGCCGCGGCGGGATGAGGGAGCAGATGACTATGGACACCTTGCCGGTCAGCGTAATGCATAGGGAACGCAGACGACGCAGGCGAGAGAAGCGCCTGATTGCTCGCGTGATTGTCAGTACGTGCATGTGGATGGTCCTGGCACTGCTCCTCGCGGCCAAGTTCACCGTCCTGCCCCTTCCCCTCCAGGACGCCGTCGAATACACCATCGGGAATAACGTGATCCTGTTCATCATCGTCCTGACGATGGTGGGGGCCTTCCTCACGTGCGCGGACATCCGGGCATGGCGCAGGCACAAGCGAATGATAGACATTATCGAACTCCTGCGGTCACTCCTCCTTATCGCCCTGGCGGCCGACTGGCTGTTCCGGATCGTCCTGGGCTGAATCGATTGCGGATCGCGGATTGCGGCGTCCGAGAGTCTCGCCGCCTGCGATTCACACATCTCCCGGCGCATGTGCTTATCCATCGCACGCATTGTGAGTTCCGGATCGAGGAATCCGCAATCCGCGATCGGCTGGCCTCAGTGTATCGAACTGCTGAAGGCCCATTCGATCTTGTTGTCGAACGGCGCCTCGGCGGGCCAGACCGCGCCGGGCCACACGCTCCAGGCCAGGCGGTTCCGCTGCCACGGCCACAGGCCCACGGCGGACCCCCAGTCACGCAGACCCGTGCCGTCGGGGTCGTGGACCAGCAGGCTCATGCGGTACTCGCGTCCGGGTTCGGCGCGGATGGTGGGCATGGCCTTCAGGGGGATCGCGCACTCGTAATGCGTCATGCCCGCGGCGCGCGTGACGACGAGTTTCGCCCCGGCCAGTTCGCGTCCGGCCAATGCGAGCGGCTTCTGGCCGGCTGAGACGGGCTGGCCCGGGCGAGTCAGCATGAAGCACTTGCCTCCGCCCGCGTCGGCGGCCAGCAGCAGTTCGTAGCGCTGGGCCTTGCCGTCAGCCGACCGCGGCGTCCTGGCCCGCGCCGGCGAGATGGCCACCTGCACCGCGTCGAAGGGCTTGTCGCCCATTGGCACGTGGGCGGTTTCGGCGACGGAGATCCGCAGCGAGAAGGCCTTGCGGCTCCAGTAGCTGCGGACGACCGTCTTGGCGCCGCCGACGGTGAACGTCAACGGCACAGCGTCGGCCCAGTCCTCGCCCTTGCCGTCGATCACCGGTTTGTAGTAGGGCGTGGTGGCCCCGACGACGGGCTTGTCCCAGACCACGTCTGGCCCGCCGCCGCTGACGCGCACGCTGATGGCGTAGACGTTGGCTTCGAGGTCGACGGCCTTGGCGATCGCGAACGGGACTCGCGCCAGTTGACGGGGCGGAATCGTCACCGGCTTGCTCGCGGCATCGAGCTTCCAGCCGGGCGGGACCGTCATGTGGACCGTGCCCGTGTAGGTCTTGTCGAGGAGGTTCTGCACCAGCACGTGGGTCAGCGGTCCGGTGGAGGGCTGGACGCACAGGTTCTCGGGTCGGATGGCCACCGGAGGCCCGTCCGGGTCCACCGGCGGCAGGGCGGGGTCTATCGCGACGTCGGGAACCTTCCCACCATCGCCGCACCCTGCCAACATCCC